>CAKZOX010000173.1 GCA_937138295.1 uncultured Campylobacteraceae bacterium | reverse complement strand
TATCTAACCTTTAACTTATTAATAACTCTCTCCATCTCAGTCTCAAAGTCAGTATCTAACTCATCCATAGCAATAGCTACATACCATAATAGATCTCCTAACTCTTCTTTTAGATTAGTTACATCTAATGTCTTACCATAGAATAAACTCTTTTTTAGTGCATCAGTAAACTCAGCAGTCTCAGTTTGCATACCCATAGCTGCATGTACTAATCTCTCTCTTTTATACATGTTAGCATCTTTATCTACCAACATATTAAACTCACTACTCTCAGTCCTCATAGCCTCATCTTTGAAATTTAACATAATAACCTGCTCCTTCATATACTTTAAATGTTTTAGCTACATCTTCATTACTATAATGATCTGCAGCAACTACCTTACTTAACCCTGTCTTGATGTTTGTGATTTTCAAACTCATAACAGCCTCCTAATTTTTTGGATAAGAGAATTATTACATACAAAAGTTTAACAACAGCTTAATAAACAATTAATAAACCTTTAAGGATATATATAATAATATTTCAGGATAACTATAAATAAAGGAGATAATTATGGCTAGAAAAACAAAAGGTACTCATGTAAATGTATCAATGAAAAAAGCTGTACATGCAAAAGCAAAGAAGATCCAAGAGGCTGAGAAGTTAGCTACTATATCTGATGCTATTGATAAAGCTATTGATCAGTATAAAAGCAGTAAATAATGATGTTAACTCAAGAATTAGATAAACTAGAGGTTACAGCCTTAGAGTATGGTATAAAAAGTGGAAGATTTACTAAGGATGATTTTAAAGATGCAAATTTAGTAACTATTACTATTAATGGTAGATACAAATGTAAAGAGATAGTAGTATATATCAAAGATAAAAATAAAATCGGTATTCAATATCCTTTTAGATTTGAAGGTAATACATGGGAGACTGTTATAGCTAGTTTTTATAATAGATTAAATCAATGATTAAGTACTATGGAACACCATTAAGTCCTATTAAAATATTTGAAGAGGCTCTTACAGGTAAAAATGTACTTATTCCCTTCCCTAGGAGAGATGATTTTACTAGAGCTGTTAAGTTATGTAATAAAATTATTATTGATAATGGAGCTTTTTCAGTATGGAAAAAAGGAATATCAATAGATTGGAATACTTATTATAATTGGATAGATGAAGTGTGGGATGATATATCTTTTTTTATTATACCTGATGTTATAGATGGTACAGAGTCTGAGAATGATCAGCTCATAGAAGATTTTTTTATAAATCATAATAAATTAAAAACAAAGGCTGTACCTGTATGGCATGTAGATGAGTCATTAGATAGATTATTAGAGTTAGCTACTACTTTTGAATATGTAGCTTTTGGTAGTAGTGGTAAATATGCTACAGTAGGTAATAAGGAATGGCATATCAGAATGGATGAGGTTATGAGATTTATCTGTGATGATCTAGGATACCCTAAAGTAAAAATACACATGTTAAGATGCCTTAATCAAAAAGTTTTTACTAAATACCCCTTTTATAGTGGAGATAGTACAAATTTAGCTAGAAACCATAAAAGAGATGGATGGGAAAACATAATTAATAGGCATCATTATTTTAATTCTCCTAGGAGGTATGAGAGATGATATTTGAATATAGTATAAGTAAAAATCATTACAATGGTTATAAGTTTAAGAGTGTAGGAAAGGTATCTGAGCTGATGAGAGATCTAGCTAGTTACTGTGTATCTCCTGTTACTGAGTATGGAGACAAAGAGATCACTAATGTATCTGATGGTAAAACATGGATGAGTAAAAATCATAGAACTAATGCCACTATAGTAAGCAGAGGTAACTTAGGTATGATAGACTTTGAAGGTAAGCCTGATAAGCTGCAGCAGTTACTCAAGTGTATAGAAGATAAAGATCTGTTCTATGTAGCTATTCCTTCTCAGTCTAATAAGAGTGATAAGAGAAATGCTAGGTATCACATTATGTATCTACTAGATGGTGCATACTCTATTAATGCTGAGGCTATGAAAAAACAAGCTAAAGCATTTTTCAACCATATTGAGTATAAGTGGGATGAGCCTGAGAGTGGTGTAGATACTAGAGCATCATTTAATGGATGTGGTTACTTTGCACCTACTATTCCTATCAAGGATGCCAAGAGTAGAGATAATAAAAAGATAAATGATCCATATATAGATCTTGATGATGTAGCTAAAGATACTTACAAAAGTAGATTTAAAGGTGCATATACTCCTGCAACTCCTGAGAGTATTCTAGCTAATGATGAGTTTAATGCAGCAACTGTTAGAGGTAAGAGAGTTAAAGATGTACATACTCAGATCATTAGAACTACTAAAAAGGGTTATGTGTTGAGTTATGACACTCATATCATGACAGGATCTGTAGATAGGTTTGTTACTTTTGAGAGATTAGTAGAGAAACTAGATGAGATGGATGGAGATAACCCTAGAATTAGTGGACTAGGCTGCCCTATTTGTAACCCAGGACATACTGAAGATAAACCTGGTTATGCTTATATGCAATATGATGAGGATGATGTACCTTATATATGCTGTACAGGTAATGCCTGTGAGGATAGACCTTACTTTACTATGAGTGAAGGTAATACTCAAGTATATAGAGTAGATGATGCTAGTGGAGTAGTTAAGTATGTTATGTTTATGGATGGTAATATCATTTATACTCATGATAGAGATATGACTTACAAGTTTTCTAGTGAAGCTGTAGCTGATGAGTTATACAATAGAGGTCAAGGGCTTAAAGATGAGAATGGTAGATATAGTAGAGGTTTAACTATCTCTGAGTATTGTCATGGTGCTGAGTCTATTCAGATTAATCATGATCCATTTAGTAGTGAAGGGCTTAATATTCATAGTAGGACTTTTACAGTATCTCCTGAGACTAGGTTTGAGCCTACTGAGAGTGAGCCTAATAAAGTTATAGCTGAGGCTATTAAAGCTTTTGAAGATGATGCTCAGATATGTGGGTATCCTGTTAGCTTAGTGTATCTTAGTTACTACATGTTTCACTATAAGCAGATCATGGCTGTACTGTTCTTAGTTAATCCTGATAGGGGTAGTGGTAAGAGTTTTTGGGTATTAGATCTACCTCAATGGTATTTAGGTCATGCTAAGGTAGCAGCTATGGGATCTAGTTCTATTATTGCAGGATGGGATGATGAGAAGTTAGGGAAGAGAGTAGTAGTATATGAAGATGTAGAGCACTTAAATAAAGCTGAGTTAGGTAAGCTTAAAAGTGATATAAAATCTGATGCTACTAGTGGAGATACTAAGTACTTAAATATTAAAGGTCAAGGTAAAAAGAGATCTTTTGGATTTAATAGTGCAGGAACATCTAACCATTATAGTCAGATACCTTTTGATGGTAGTGGAGATAGAAGGATCTACCCTGCTCCATATAAAAAGTTAGATAGTGCTGCATGGTTAGCTAGTGAACTTAGAGCAGGTGCTGCTAATATGGATGAGAATAGAACTAATGCTATTAACTATCTATACAAAATATATAAAGAATGTGAGGCTAGTGGATGTGAAGATCTACAAACTGCACTATATTATAAAGTACCACTTAGTAAGATCAGGGGTGTAGTAGAAGATAGTACTCAGAGTGATGGTTATGTAGCTATGAATATAATCAAAAGAGGTACAAGAGCTAGACTAGTAGCAAAAGAATTATCTAACATTATTGCATCAGATATAGATATTAAAGAGATAAAAGAGTTAGTAGATGAGATAGAATTTAAAGAAAATGAGATAAAAATAGCAGGTAATACACTTCATAAATTATGGGAGATGTTACCTAGTGGTAAAAATAATAGTATGAGATCTGTTAATCAAAGGGCTCTTCTACAGATTTTTAATATAGATGCAACTTTAAAGAGTGTTAAAATTAAGGGCTCTACATTTAAGGGGGTTATAATTAAGAGAGGTTAAAAATTTAAGCCTCCTTATTTAAGCCCCCTTATAGCCCATTTCAAAAAGTAACCGGTTACTCTTCCTTTTTGGTTACTTTTTGGTTACCTCTTCTAGCCCCCTATTTTACTTACTTCTTTATCTTTTAGTAACTAAGTAACCAATATATTAAAATATTATAGTCAAGAGAAGAGAGAGAAGGAAGAGAAAAAAGATAGAGTAGTATAAGAGTATAGAGTTGAGGTTACCTGGTTACTTGGTTACTTTTTTAGAGGCTCTTATAGAATAAGGGCTCTTAATCGCTATTTGACAAACTAATAATCTTTTAGCTATTATTTAGGTATGAATAACTTAAACGAAAAACAGAAAGCATTTTGTAGAGAGTATATAAAAGACTTTAATGCAACTCAAGCAGCTACTAGAGCAGGTTATAGTAAAAGAACAGGCTCAAGACATGCTCATAGGATGCTGAAAAAGGCTGAAATACTAGCATATATTGAAGAGCTGAAGCATGAGGCTGCTGTAAAGTCTAGGGTTACTCCTGAATGGATCTTAAACAAACTAGAGAAGATCGTAGAGATGGGATTAGGTCAAGAGCAGACTGATGTAGTAGTTAAAGAGAATGTAGCACCTGGTATCAGTAGCACTATGAGTCAGAAAATGACTAAGGCTGATCTAGCAGCAGCTAAAAGTGCTTTAGATCTACTAGGTAGGTATCATGGTATATTTACAGATAACACTAAGGTAGAGCACTCAGGACAGATAGTCAAAAGAGTGATTAAAGTAAACCCTACAAAAGGATAAATAATATGTTTAGTCAGGATACAAGAGGACAGCAAAGAAGATTACTAGGTATTGGAGATGATGGTATCTACTCTGATGCGTGGGGTAGACAAAAGGTAGTACATGATAAGAGTTTGTTTAGTGCTACATTTAGCTTTTCAGCAGCTCTAGGTAGATGGATAGAGTATAATGATGGTGTAGAGCAGCTAGTTAAGAATAATGCCTCTATAGTCAATGGAGAGCTAGTAATATCCTCTAATGGAGGTAGTACCTTCCTGATGAGTAGGAGAAATCCTAAGTATCAAGGTAACAGAGGTCATTTATACTCTAATAGTGTTATCATCAAAGATGCTACTCATGAAAATGGTAAGATGTATGCTGTAGTTAGAACATTTAGAGACTCTACAGTTATTGAGAGCAGGGATCAGATCATCCATAAGGATCTATTTACTAATGTACATCATCCAGGTAAAGGGTGTACATACGATATACAGTCTCAGCTTAGAGATGTAGGTAATACAAAGTTTTATATAAATCAGTTTGAGCTGTACTTTAAAGACTTCCTAGGTAAGTTAGATAACCTGGTACTAAGTAACATGAGTAACCCTTTAAGCTTTGAGTGTACTAATGAAGGTGTGATAAGGTTTGGTTTCTTTACTCCTCAATGTGGTATATTCTTTGAGTGGGTGTTTGATACTCCTCAAGAGACTGAGCTAATATCAGGATGTGTGGACCTGAGTACTGAAGGTGGAGAGTATCAGAGGCAGGAGTTTGCATCAGCTATAGGTAATGAGTTTACAGCTACTAATTGTCCTGTACTAGCAGTTAGAGTACCTGAGAGTATAGATGGTGTGATCAATACAATAGATGCAGAACTAGCTAGAATTAAAGCTACAGTAAGTAAAAAGGCTACACTAGATGTATGGATAACTAGAGATCCTACAGCACTTACTATCAATGCAGGTACATGGACTAATATCAATGGTGGTAACTTACAACAGTATGCACCTTTATTAGCAGCAGATAGTAGCTTAGATACAAATAAGGCTCAGTTAGTGAGTGTGATACCTGTACAAGCTAATATCAATAACCTAGAGGATAATCCTGCTAGAGAAAAGATAGATTTTTACCTAGTACATGGGGATTACTTGATACTTACTATCAATGGTACATCAGTAGATACTCAGGCATTTATACAGATGGGAGATGAGATCTAATATGTTGCAACAAATATTAAACTACTTACTAAGTCCTTTTAGAAGAGATCTACCTAAGGCTAGTACTTTCCTGAAAGGTATAAAATAATGGAGATAAACCTAGCACCTACAGTCTCTGATTACTATTTAGATGATAACCTAGTAACTCTTATTATAGGTCCTGTAGGATCAGGTAAGACTCTAGGATCTATAGCTAAGTTAGAGAGACTGATGTATGAGCAAGAGCCTAATGATGATGGTATAAGATATACTAGATGGGCTGTAATTAGAAATACATATCAAGAGCTTAAAGATACTACTATAAAATCTTTTGAGGGATTTTTTGAGGATATGTTAAAGTTTAATTGGGGTAACTTAACTGCAGTATATGATCATGATGGTGTACATGCTGAGTTTCTTTTTAGATCATTAGATAAGCCAGGAGATATGAGAAAGTTACTATCTCTTGAGATTACAGGTGCATACCTAAATGAGATGAGAGAGCTCAGTCATGATACTTTACAGAATGTTATATCAAGGTTAGGTAGATACCCATATCCTAAAGATGGTCCAGGCTGTACTAAGTCAAATGTAGTAGCAGATACTAATAGCTTTAGTGATGATCATTGGATCTATAATCTCTTTATGACTGATCAAAGACCTGCAGATTACTCAGTCTATAGACAGCCTCCTGCATTACTAGATGATAATACTATTAACCCTAAAGCTGAGAACTTAGAAAACTTACCTCATGACTACTATCAAAGACAGGTAGCAGGTGCTACTGAGAACTTTATAGATATTATGCTGAAGGTTAAGATGGTAGCACTAAAAGATGGTAAGCCTGTATATCCTGAGTTTAATGAGAGACTTCATGTGATAGATCATACCTTACTAGGTCCACCTAATCCTGATAGAGGTTTGATATGTGGTGGAGATAATGGTAGATGGAGTGGATACTTAATAGGTCAAGTAGATGCACTAGGTAGAGTAGTTATCTTTGATGAGTTAGTATCAGATGATGTAAACTTAACAGACTTCTCAAGTATTATACAGTCTCATCTACAACAAAACTACCCTAAGTATAAGCTAGAGACCTGGATAGATCCATGGGCTGCTAATCAAAGAGGACAGGTTAATGATGCTACTATGTTCAAAGTGTACAATAAAGCTCAGTTACATCCTAGGACCTCATCTACAGGATCTCCTGATACTATGGTAGAAGGTGTTAAAAAGAAATTTGGTAAAATGACAGTAGGGCAGCCTGATATAATCATATCTAACAAGTGTAAGAAGTTGATCAGAGGGTTAAATGGAGGGTATTCATATCGTAGGATCAATGTATCAGGAGAGAAGTATGCAGAGAAGCCTGATAAAGGTCCATACTCACATATATGTAATGCCTTTGAGTTTTTAATTGATGGTATGGGTGGAAGTAGAGAGTTATTAAGCAATAATAAGTATACAGAGCCTATAAAAATAGAGAGTGAATGGAGTCCAATATGAGTGAATTAGATTATATAACAGATGCAGCTAAGAGATTTTATGATGAGGCAGGGTTTGATATACCTGATAACATAAGAGAATACTATGAGGAGCTATCTAAAAACCCTTTAATCTTTACTAAAGTGATAAAAGGTAAAGGCTTCATAGTTGGTATGGTAGCACCTAGTTTTTTACATCCAGGTAGGTTACAATGTAGTGAGTTAGCATGGTATGTAGAGCCTGAATATAGAGGCACTTCAGTAGCTTTAAGGCTTATGAAAATGTATGAGCAACATGCTAAAGATAATGGATGTTATTATGTAAGTATGGTATGCCTTGAGAAATTAAATCCTGAAGCTACAGGTAAAATTTATGAAAAATTAGGATATAATAGGCTAGAAAATCACTACAGGAGGGTATTATAGTATGGCAGCAGTTAGTACAATAGCATTAGCTACAGTAGCAGCAGCCTCAGCTTATGGAGCTTATGAGTCTAGGGAGTCTAGGAAGGATCAAGCAGCTGCTCAAGCAAAAGCTGAAGCTGAGGCTAGAAAAGTACAAGAGGAACAAGCAGCCCTTGCAGCTGAGGAAGAGGCAGCAGCAGCTGAGAAACTAAAAGAGCAACAAGCTAGATTAGTTAGAGGTAGACAGGGTAGAGGTGGCTTACTATTTGGTAGTGAGTTAGGAACTGAAGATCAAGCAGATCAAAAAGTAGCGACATTAGGAGGATAATATGTCAAAGTTTGTAAGTATAAATTATACAAGAGTAACATGTAAGGATTGTGGTGCAGCTACAGTTATTGAGCCAGGTAAGATCATTGAAGGTCTAAATTGTAAGTGTGAGGATGAGTCTCAAGAGAGTGCTGAGCAGTATACAGAGATCAAACTATTTACAGATGGAGAGAATACTGTAGAAGCTTTAGGTGTATTCAAAAATGGAGACATAGAAGTTAAGTATGTTGATGGTACACAGAGTTATAGAGTACCTGCTAAAACTTTTGCTGAGCAATACAATGAGGTGCAAGATGAAATTACTGAAGAGACTGAGGCTAACACAGAAGAGACTAGTGTATCAGAGGAGAGTGATCCAAGCAATACAGTAACTCTATCCCTAGATGATCTGAAAGGTAAGACTGCAGATGAGGTAAAAGATGGTTATAACATGGATGAGCTAAGAGTATTAGCTAAAGCTGTTAAAATCAGAGGTGCATCTCAAATGAATGAAGATAAACTTGTAGGAAAACTTTTAGCAAAGGCTGAGTAATGAGTAAGGTAGATAAATTAATAAGAAGGCATAAGAAGGCTAAGCAGTCTTTTAATGAGTATAGATCAGTACTAGAAGATGCCTATACTTATGCTCTACCTGATAAGGGTTACTTTAATACTCTTACAGGTGGTAAAAGAACTACTAAGATCTATGATAGTACTGCTATTTTAGGATT
Source organism: uncultured Campylobacteraceae bacterium (assembly GCA_937138295.1). Taxonomy (GTDB): domain Bacteria; phylum Campylobacterota; class Campylobacteria; order Campylobacterales; family Arcobacteraceae; genus JALRJW01. The sequence goes on along the minus strand of CAKZOX010000173.1, from coordinate 25,383 downwards.
AGGTACTTATGCTGATAAAGTGCAGCAGAATTTAGTACCACCATGGAGAAAATGGTTTTTATTAGTTCCTGGATCAGAGATACCTGATGAGGCACATGAGCAGTTTCAAAAGCCTTTAGATGAGATTACTAATATCTTATATGATCATATTAATCACAGTAACTTTAATACTAAGATCAATGAGGCATTTCAAGATACAGGTATATCTACAGGTATTATCACATGTGAAGAGGGAGATGGTGTAGAGAGTTCTTTAACTTTTGATACTCTATCAGTAGAAGATGCAGTTTTTGAGCCTTCTCCTAATGGTTTGATAGAGAACTTTTTTAACACATTTAAGATCAAGATCAGAGATATAGAAGAGACTATCATTGGTGCTAAACTTAGTCCAGGGTTAGAGAAGATGCTTAGAGAAGATCCTGATGCTGAGGTAGATCTAATAGAGTGTATAGTAAAAAACAAAGATAAAAAGTATGATCATACTATCTATTTTGAAGAGGACAAAGAGATTATCTATGATGTAGTAGATGATAGTAGCCCTTATATTGCATTTAGAGAGAGAGTAACTTCTAAAGGTGTATATGGTATGGGTAGAATTATCCAATTACTATATGATATTAAAGTACTTAACAAGATCTCAGAGATGGATTTAAAAAATGCAGGATTAGCTATAAGTGGTGTATATACTGCTGCAGATGATGGTGTATTAAATCCTTATAATGTGAAGTTAGAGCCTGGAACTGTTATACCTGTAGCTAGTAATGCTAATGCTGCTCCAAGTCTTAGAGCTTTAGATAGATCAGGAGATTTTAATGTAGCTCAGATCAAGATAGAACAAAAACAAGATCTTATCAATAAGACTCTATTTGGATCTCCATTAGGGGAAGTAAGTAGAACTCCTGTAAGGACTCTAGGGGAAGTACAAGAGAGAAGAGATGAGAGCTTTGAAATGACTAGTGCTGCATTTAGCAGATTTCAAACTGAGTTACTTGAGAGACTGATTAAGAGGATGGTAGATGTACTACAAAAGGCAGGTAAAATATCTCCTATTGTAGTGGATGGTAAAGAGATTACTATTAAGTTTACATCTCCATTAGCTAAGCAGCAAGATAGACAGGATATAGGTGTTATTACTGATTATGCTGCTATTATGCAACAAACAGGACTACCTCTTGAGACATTAGGATCTAAGATCAAGTTTGAAGATATACCTGGTTATGTGGCTGAGAATATGGGAGTACCTGCTAAGCTTATTAGAACAGAGGAAGAGTCTAATGTTTATGAAGCTGAACAGGCTCAAGCAGCTCAGGCTATGGCTCAGCAAGGGATACCACCTCAAGGAGGGCAGTAATGGATCAATTCTACACTTTAGGTAGCTACTTGATTGCATGTACTGCCTTTGTAGCTATTGTATATAGTTTCTATAAAGCAGTTAAAGGAAAAGAGTCATGAATTTATTAAAAGCATACAGAGAGAGAAGGAGAGAGCAACAAACTGAGGAGGCTTATAGAGCTGAATTAGAGAGTATTAATGCTGCTTATGCTAGACTCTTCAATACTGATGATGGTAAATTTGTCCTAGATCACATGGTTAAGATGAATTTAGCTGTACCTGTAGCCACTAAAGGAGATGATCTTTTAGATATTGGTGTAAAACAAGGTAGAGCTAACCTAGTTAATGAGATCATTCAAAGGATAGAGGCTAATAAAGTAGGTTATTAGGGTGCTCTTAGGAGCATCTTATAGAGCCTAGCTCAAAATAAAAACACAAAGGATACATTAATGAGTACATTAATCCCAGGTAGTGAAACATCTACAGAGACAACAACAGAAACAAGTACTGCACCTGCAGCAGGAGAAGAGCAAACAACTACTGAGACAACAACTCAGCCAGGAGAGCAAACTACAGAGACTACTAGTGTAGATGGTGGTTATCTTTTTGCTGATGGTATAGTAGGGGAAGGGGAAGCTCCTGAATGGTTTAAGAATGACAAATACAAGACAGTATCTGATCAGGCTAAAGCATATACTGAGCTAGAGAGTAAGTTTGGTGCATTTACAGGTGCTCCTAAAGATGGTGTATATGAGATAGAGGGTGTAGATTTTGAAGATAATCCTCTGATGGGTACTGTAGCTGAGTGGGGTAAAGAGATGCAACTATCAGCTGAAGGACTAGAGAGTCTAGTAGTTAAGGTAGGAGAGTTAGCAGCTAAACAGCAAGAGGAAGATACTACTGCAGCAAGAGCAGCTTTAGGAGAAAAGGCTGAGGAGAGACTAAAGAATTTAGCTGAGTGGGGTAGAAATAACCTAGCACCTGAAGAGTATACTCAGTTTCAAGGATTAGCACAAACTGCAGGGCATGTAGAAGTGTTAGAGAAGTTAATAGGCATGACTAAAAATAGTAAGCTAGTAGATAAGACTCAGGTAGATAGTCCTAACACATCTGCAAATGCTGAAGCTGATCTAAAAGCTAAGTATACAGCCACTAATGATCAAGGTCAGAGACTGATGGATGTAGATCCTGCATACAGAGAAAAGATAAATAAAGAAATGAAGGCTTTTTATGGTAAGTAACTAAGTTGATTTTAAGCTGTAGTTTTGGTATAATGTAACCAATACTATTAGCTTAGATACTTAGAATACCCTCACTTGAGGCTCTAAAGTTATAAGATGATATAGTTTAGGATTAAGCTGTATTTCTATAATTTTAGAGATACAATACCAAAAAATCCGACAAAACAACAAAAACACAAAAAAAAGGAGACAGTTATGTCAAGAGAATTATCAAGTGTAGCTGCTGTTCAGTTTGATACAGAGGTAAAACATGCTTATCAAACTATGTCAGCTACTCTAGCAGGTACTACAACAGAGAGAAAAGGTGTAGTAGGTAACGAGTACAAGTTTAGAAAAATGGGTAAAGGTATAGCTAAGAAAAGAACTGCACCATCTGCAGATGCTATTCCAATGAATGTGGATCACAGTTTAATCCCATGTACATTAGAAGATTGGGATGCTCCTGAGTATACTGATATTTTCAATGCTAAAGATGTAAACTTTGATGAAGTTAAAGAGTTAGGTGGAACTATTGCAGGTGCATTAGGTCGTAGAGATGATCAGTTAAAAATTGATGCTATGGATGCAGGTACTTATAGTGCTACTCCTACTCAAGGTACATCAGGTGGTTTAGTTGGTGTAGATGTTGGTGGTACTGCTACTAACTTATCTGTAGCTAAACTTAGAAGAGCTAAGAAGTTCTTAGATGATAATGAAGTTCCTGATGAGGGTAGACATATTGCAGTTACTCCGAGTGGGCTAGAGTCTATGTTAGGGGAAACTCAAGTAACATCTGCTGATTATAACTCAGTTAAAGCTCTTGTAAATGGAGATGTAAATACTTTCTTAGGTTTCAAATTTCATAGAATTGGTATTAGAGAAGAGGGTGGACTTACAATTGATGGTAATAATGTAAGAGATTGTTACGCATGGCATGAGTCAGCTATTGGTTATGCTAATGGTATTGACATTACTACTAAAGTAGATTGGTCTACAGATAAAGACTCATGGAAGTCTACAGGTTACTTAAAAGCAGGTGCAGTTATCAGAGACATTGATGGTATCGTTAAGATCCAATGTGATGAAGATAATGATGCTACAGCATAATAGGAGGTAAAATATTATGGCTTATGACAGAACAAAATTATCAGGTAACTTAGGTGCTGCATCAAATGCACCTAAACAGTTTACATTTAGAGATGATGCAAGTACAAAGGCTCAGATCGTTGCAGCTGATTACTTCTTAGATGCTTATGATGTATTAGAGGTGGGAGATTTTATCTCTTATGTAGGATCAGATGGTGCAGGTATTGTTACAGTAGCTACATCTACATCTGCAGGTGTAACAGTTACAGCAGTAGCAGCTACAGCTTAAATTTATAGGGGAGTCTTTGGACTCTCTTATTAAGTTTAAAAAGGAGTAAACAAATGGCTCAAAAGATAGAAATTATATCAAATGCTATGATCTCAATAGGGGCAGCTCCTATCTCATCTCTTACTGAAGGTACTGAGGGTTTAGTAGGTAATGCTTTATATGAGAATACATATAGAGGACTTTTAGCATCTCACTCATGGAGATTTGCTACTAAAAAAGCTCAATTAGCTAGACTTACAGAGAAGCCTATTAATGAGTATGACTATAAGTATCAGTTACCATCAGATCTAGTTACAGTAGTTAAAGTAGATGGTTATACAGATTATGAGATTTATGGAGATAACATCTACTCTAATCAGCCTGAGCTTTACATAGACTACAGATATAGAGTAGATGAGACTATCTTACCTGATTACTATGTACTTACTTTACAGTTTCTATTAGCTGCACAGTTTGCTATACCTATTACAGATAACTCACAAAGAGCTCAAGTATATCAAGGATTATATGAGGATCAACTAAGAAAAGCTAAGGCTATTGATAGTATGTCAAGACCTCAAGATGCTATAGTAGATAGCCCACTTACAGGTATACACTAATGGCTAGATTAAGAATACTACAAAACAGCCTTATTACAGGTGTTATAGCACCTACTTTATTAGGTAGAGTGGACCTAGAGAAGTACTATAATGCTGTAGAAGAGGCTGAGAATGTAGTAATTATGCCTCATGGTGGTATGGAGAGGAGAGCAGGACTTAAATATCTAACTGAGGTAGCTACAGGATCTAGGTTATTTAGCTTTGAGTTTAGTATAACTCAGAATTATGTAATGGTAATGAGTACTACAGATGTTAAGATCTACTTACCTGGAAGTGGTACAATATTATCTACTGAAACATGGACTGTAACAGCAGCTCAATTAGCTGAGATGGATATTATTCAAAGTGCTGATACAGTAATTATCACTCATGAAGATTTTAACCCTAGACAAATACAGAGACAGGGATCAGATACTGCATGGGCTATTAGTGATATAACACTTACTAATATACCTCAGTTTGATTTTGGATCAGGTAATGAGCCTGTATGGAGTGCTACTAGGGGATACCCTAGGACCTGTACATTTCATCAGGGTAGGTTATGGTTTGGTGGATCTAAATCTAAGCCCACTAGTGTATGGGGATCAGTTATAAATGATTTCTTTAACTTTGATGATGGTGGTACAGATGTACAGCCTGATGATGGTATCTTTGATGTATTAGATACAGATCAATTTAATGCTATTCAAAACATAGTATCAGGTAGAAACTTACAGGTAATGACTGCAGGTGGAGAGTTTGTAAATACTGAAGATATTATCACTCCATCATCTAGCTCATGGGTAAGATATACAGGATATGGTGCAGCTAGATTAAAGCCTGTTACACTTGATGGATCTACTTACTTCATGGATAGATTTAGAAAAACTGTAAGAGGTTTTATATATGACTTTGAAGAGGGTGGTTATACTACTCCTCCTGTAAGTATATTAGCTGAGCATATTATCAATGATGTACAAGATTTAGATATTGTAAGAGGATCTAGTATCTCAGTATCTAACTTACTATACTTAGTAAATGCAGATGGTACAGTAGCAGTATTTAACACTATGAGAAAAGAGAATATATCAGGGTGGACTAAATGGACTACTGTAGGTAACTTTAAGAAGGTAACAGTTACAGGAGATACAGTAACATTTATTGTAGAGAGAGATGGAACTGAATACCTGGAAGTGTTAGATGATACAGTATTATTAGATCATACTTTTAAAACTACCTCAGCAGAAAAGGTAGAAGTAGATCAGGTCTTATTTGATAATGAGATTAGAGTAGTAGGAGATAGCATTACTCAAACAACTACTGCAGCTGTAGATGAGAGTGGTACTTACTATGCTTATGCAGATGATACAGTAGATGAGATCTATGCAGGTCTTAACTATAATGTACTAGTAAAGACTCTACCTGTATCAGCTAATACTCAGAGTGAGGGTAACATTGTAAACTTACCTAAGAGGATTACTAGATGTATCTTAAATCTTTATCAGGCTAGAGGTATTTATGTAAATGATAACCTGGTAACTAATAGAAAGTTTGGAGATCCTACAGATGAGGTTTTTACCCCTGTTACAGGAATTGAAAGTATATATTTATTAGGATATAATACAAAAGCTCAAGTAGAAATTACACAAAAAAATCCTGATCCTATGACTTTATTAAGTTTGGATTTGGAAGTATCTTATTAGAAGGAGGCAGCTATGGCAGGAGAAACTAGTACACCAATGTTTACAAGTAATCAAGTAGCAGGTATGTATGGTATAAGTGCTATTACAGGTGCATTTATGGCTTATGAAGCAGGTCAAATGAAAAAACTAGCTTATGAGCATGAGGCAGCTATGGCTGAGATTAATGCTAAGCAAATAGGTATAGAGGCTCAGTTTGTTATGGCTGATAAATATACTGAATTAGCAAATACTCTAGCTATGCAAAATGTAGTAGCTGCTGCAACAGGTAGAGCAGGTGGATCAATAGAGAGACTAGCAGAAACTAGTGCAGCAAGGCTAGAACAGGAAGAGAAAAGAATTAGATTAACAGGTAAAGCTAGAAGTGTATCTACTATGATGGATGCAGCTAGTAGTAGAGCAGCAGGAGAGACAGCAGCTCAATATGGTTTACTTAGTGGAGTATCTTCATTAGCTACAGGTGGAGCTCAAGCAGCAAGGTTTATACAATGATTACTATACCTGAATACCAAAAGGGAAATGTTAATACTAATGTAACTTATGGTAGTAGATCTAGTGGTACTATCATGGAAGTAGCTAATGCTACAGAGAGATTATCAAATAGATTAGCAGGTGCTGCAGGTGCTGCTGCTCAATTAGCTGAGCCTCAGATCACAGATGAAACTATTAACATGGCATTAAAAGATGTACAAGAGGGTAAGATAGATAGTGATAAGGTATCTATGGTAGCTAGACATGTATATAAAAAGACTGCTAATGCTGCATTTATAGCTGATGTAGAGGTATCAGGTAATAATCTAGGACTAGGTATCTTACAAGGTCAAGAAGCTACTAATAAATATGATGTTAATGCTTTTACTAAATCATGGGGAGCTTATACAAAAAGTACTCTAAGTGGTATTGTAGATCCTGATATAAAGCAAAATGTTACAGCTAAATTAGCTACTCAAGGTCAAAAGTTTAGCTCTCAGATCGTAACATTACAAACTAAGCAACAAAGAGACTTACAAACTAAGAACTTTGCAGCTAAGATGAGTATGGATATTGAAGCTTTAAATGCTGCTTTTGGTACTAATCCTGATGAGACTTTAAGACTTCAGCAAGAGATAGATACAACTTTACAGACTATGGTAGATAGTAACCTTATAGCACCTAATGTAGCAACTTTAGAGAGAAAAAAGATAGCTAAAGGTGCTTACTTATCTAACATGCAAAGGAACTTAACAGCTGCTATTAATAGTGGAGATGCTTATAAGTTCTATAATAATTTTAAGACTATGGATCATCAAGGTATTTTATCTCCTGCAGATGTAGAAACTTTTAGACAAAGTATACAGAGTCAAATTGGTACAGATGTAAAAGTATATAATAATCAATTACAGGCTCAAGAGACTCAGTTTAAGATGGTAGAGTTAGAGACTACTAATGAGTTTAATGAGTTATGGATACAGGGAGAGCTTACTACTTCAGAGATTGATAATGCACTAGCTACAGGTAAGATAGATCTAGGTACTCATAAAACTTATACAGATAGAATACAGATGAAGGGTAGAGCTGTAGATGATACTGCTAAGCTCCTAATGTTTCAAACACATATACTAGATTTTACAGAGGATGAGATTATAAATAGTCCTCATGTAACAGATAAAACTAAATGGGATCTAATCAAACAGAGAAGAGCTACAGAGGCTGATGAGGCTGATTGGTTATCATCTCAAAGTGGTAAAGAGGCTAGAGATAGAATTAAGAGAACTTTTAATATTATTGAAGGTACTCTCATGGCTCAGATGGATTTTAATAATAAAAATATGCAGCAATATGATGAGCTATATCGTAACTTCTATGCTGAAGTAGAGGCTCTTCCTTTTGATCAAAGAGCTAGTAAGTCAATATCTATAGCTGATAAATACATTAAAGAGTATAAAGCAGGTAAAGAAGAGGCTAGTAGAGTTAGAAGAGAACAAAGAGAAGCTAAGAAAAAAGAAGATGAGAAAAAATCTGAGAGCACTTATGGATCTACTACAGGTAAGTTTATGAATATGCTAGAGGATAAATGGAACTCAGCTACTAAAGTATGGGAGGATATGGAATAATGAGCAATTACTCACATGAAGAGCAGCAAGTATTAACTAAAGAGATGAGTGATAAGATCTATAATGACTCTTACTCAACTACTGAAGAGGAGCTACAAAAAGATACTAATTGGATTGAAGCTACTAAAGATGTATATCAACAGTTAGAAGGTGTAGAGTGGAGTGGATCAGATGAGGATGCAGCTAAAAAGGGCTTAGAGATGATGAGTAGATTTAATTATAATCTTACTCTAGGTACTATCAACTATACAGCTCAGTTACAAGATGCAGATGATAAAACCAAACTCTCATTTTACTACATGATGGATATGTATGATAAAAAAGATATTTCAGGTAATGGGGTACTAAGAGCATTTAAAGAGATGGGATTAGATCTTGCTAGTTATATCGGTATTGGTACTTTAGGTATGGGGTTTGCAGGTAAACAAGCTACTGCAACTGCAGCAAAGACAGGCTTAAAAGCTATGTTAAAAAAAGGTGCTATTAACTATTTAAAAAATCCTGTAGCTATAGCTGCAACTGAGGGAGCTATTTATACAGGTGCTGATGATTTTGCTAGACAGGATGCAGCAATAGGAGCAGGTGTACAAGATGAGTACAGCCCAGGACAAACTGCAGTAGCTACAACTATTGGAGCAGGTGTAGGTGCAGGATTTGTACAAACAGCTAAAGGTATAAGTAAAGGTATTGGTAAAGTGATCAGAGAAGGAGAGGAAGAGATGGCTAAGGCTGCAGGTGGTGGTACTCCTCCTAAAGTTGATTATAGAATGGAGCATACATCTCCAAGTCCTGAAGGTGCAAACTCAGGCTCAGATCTTACTGATATATACCCTGATAGCCCTAGTGATAAAAACTTCATGAGATATTATGGTACAGGGGATACAGTATCTGATCGAGAAAGTGTACAAGTTATGAAGATGATGGAGAATAACCCTGATGCTGAGGTAACTATTTATAGGGCAGCCCCTGAAGGTACTGATATTAATGAGGGAGATTGGATAACTCTTAGTAAAAACTATGCTACTGAGCATGGAGAGGCACATTTAGATGGTAATTATGTTATACTAGAAAAAAAAGTAAAAGCAAAAGATGTATTTACTAATGGAGATAGTATCAATGAGTGGGGCTATCATCCTCAAGAAGGAGATAATTAATGGCAAATGATGGAACTATTACAACTGATCAAGAACTAAATAACCCTGAGCAATTAGAAGTTATACAGCCTCAATTAGATGAGGAGCAAATACAGTCTGAGGCTCAGTTTATGGCTGATCAGCCTCCTGTAGATATTGATGTTAAAGAGTATCCTGCTATTGCAGGTCTATCTGCATGGGGAGCTAGAACATTATTAAAATCTATTAAACCTGCAGCTAAAGAAGTTAGAAAAAAAGTACATGTGATTGAGAAGCCTTTAGAGGATATAGCTCAAGATAAAACTACTCAAGATCTTCCAGGTATGGTAGATACTGATGAGATGGTAAAACAAGCTACTGATATAACTAATGCTGAGTTAAAACAATTTAAAACTACAGACACTCATCAGGTTAATTTTGACACTATAGAAGGTGGAGAAGATGTAACTACTACTATAGCTCAGATGGCTGATGCTAATAGATTAGAGATAGATGAGGCTAGAAGAGGTGTAGTAACTGATGAGATGCTTACAGGTCTAGCAAATGATCTAGGTCAAGATCCTAACTTCTTAAAAGACTTCTTAACTAGAGAAGGTGGTACTGCTGTAAATGCTGAGACAGTTCTAGCTACTAGACAAATGTTAGAACAGAGTGCAGTAAAGCTAAAAGGGCTAGCTCAAAAGGTAGCTACAAATGATGCTACTGAGATTGATAAGTTAAACTTCTCTAAACAATGGCAATTTCATAGACAATTTATGAATAAGTTTATGGGTATGAGGGCTGAGTTTGGTAGAGGGCTTAGGGCTTTTGGTGTAAACATGAATGATATGGAGAGCTCTAAGATCAATGAAGTTATGAGCATGGTAGCTAATGATATGAATATTAATAGAATAGCTGATCAGATCTCTACTATGGATACTACAAAAGGTATCAATGAGTTAGTACAGGCTCAAGATAGTATAGGAACTAAAGGTACTAAAGTATTTGTAGAGAACTTTATAGCATCTATTCTATCAGGTGTAAAAACTCAGATAGTAAATACTTCAGGTGCTGCACTTAGACTAGGTATGGATATTCCTGATACTATGGTAGCATCTATAGTAGGTAAAGCTATGCCTGATAGTCAAGAGAAGATCTTAGCAGATGAGGCTTTAGCTAAAATGTTTGGATTAGTAAATGGTTTTCAGGATGCACTTCAGACAGGATGGAAGGTAGCTAAGACTGCTGAGCCTTATGGTGGTATTGATAAGTTAGATATGTTACATCAAAAAGCTATCTCTAGTGAATATCTAGGATTACAGCAGGACTCAGTAGCAGGTAAGATAGTAGATACTTATGGAACTATTGTAAGAGCTCCACTTGAGAGAGTTATGGGTGGTGTAGATGGTTTCTTTAAAGTACTAGGAGAGAGATCTCAATTAGCTGCACTAGCATATAGAAAAGCTGCTCAGAGTGGATTACAAGGAGATGAGGCTAAGAAGTATCTAGGGGAACTTATGACTAATCCTACTCCTGATATGATACAGTCTATGGAAGATTTTGCACTAGATGTAACATTTCAAAAACCATTAGGGGAGACAGGTCAAGCCTTCCAAAATGTAGTTAATAAATCTCCTGCACTAAAGATATTTGTACCCTTTATTAAGACACCTACTAACTTAATGAAACAAGCTTACTTAGAGAGAACTCCATTAGGTTTATTTTCTCAACAGTATAAAGATGATGTAGCTGCAGGTGGAGCTAGAGCACAAATGGCTAGAGCTAAGATGGTAAATGGAACTATGTTATCTACTAGTGCTTTAATGTGGGCTATGCAAGGTACGATTACAGGATCAGATCCTAAGGATGCTAAAGCTAGAACAGCTAGACATGAGACAGGATGGAGACCTAGATCGTTTGTATTTGAAAATGAAGATGGTACAAAAGAGTATATCTCTTATGATAGAGCTGAGCCTTTTAGTTACTTATTAGGTACTGTAGCAGATCTAGTAGAGTATCAAGAGCAGGTAAGATATGATGATCCTGATGCAGATGCCGATAAATCAGTAGAGGATGCAGTAACAGGTTTAGTAGCTGCCTTTGCTACAAATACAGTAGATAAAACATTTATGACAGGTATACAGTCTATCATGCAAGTTATGACTGATCCTAAGAGATATGGTAAGTCTTATCTAGCTAATATGGTAAATGGTGTAATACCTATGAGTGGAGTTAGAAGAGACTTGTCTAAGTTAGATGATGATCTAGCTAAAGAAGCTTTTACAGTAGTAGAGAAGTTAAAAAAAGCTACACCTGGATTTAATAAAGATCTACCTAATAGATTAAATAACTATGGAGAGCCTATTAAGTTTGATACTGTACTTAGTCCATGGGCTAGATCTGTAGAGACTAAAGATAAAGTAAAACTAGAAGTACAGAGATTAGCTGAGAGTACAAGATCAGTAGCTATCACTAGACCTAGTAGAAGAATAGAAGGTGTTAAGCTTAGTGCTCAGCAGTATCATGATCTAGTAGAGTACAGTAGAAAAGATCTAGAAGTAGATGGTATGAACTTCAAAGAGACTCTAGCTGATGTTATGGATAGTGATATGTACTTAGATGCTCCTACTGATGATGCTAGAGTATTAATACTAAATACGATAAAAAAGAAATTTGATCAAGCAGCTAAAGCTTATTTTATGTATAATGATGAAGATCTTATGAACAAAATAGAAGAAAAAAAAGAGAGACAGGTTAATAAATTACTAGGAGAGGAGAGATAACATGTTTAATAATAACCCAGGTAAGCAGTCGTTTATAGCAACAGGAGGACAGGTAGATTTTGATTTTAATTTTAAGATATATGCAAATGTAGACTTAAAAGTTTATCTTACTCCTGAAGGTCAAGATCCTGATGATACTACTGATTTACTTACACTTACTACAGATTATACAGTAGTTATAGATGGAGATGATGGAGGTACTGTTACACTTACCTCAGGTGCTACTCTTAATGATACAATAGTTATAGCTAGAGATTTAGATGCTACTAGAGATATTAGCTATGTAACTAATGGAGATCTAAAAGCTGCAACTCTTAACCTAGATCAGGACTATCAAACTTATCTTATTATAGATGGCTTTGTAGCTCTAGCGAGTTCTATTCAGTTACCTCAAAGTGCTGTAAATGTATCAAGTCTTTTACCTAATGTTGTAGGAGATGCTTACCTTAAATGGAATGCAGCAGGTACTCAATTAGAAAATGATACTACTATTCCACAATCAGTTATAGATGCAGCAGCTAGTGCAGCAGCAGCTTTAGTTAGTGAAAATGCAGCTGCAGCTAGTGCATTGGCAGCTAGTACTTCAGAGACTAATGCAGGTACAAGTGAGACAAATGCTGCAGCTAGTGCATTGGCAGCTAGTACTTCAGAGACTAATGCAGGTACAAGTGAGACAAATGCTGCAGCTAGTGCATTGGCAGCTAGTACTTCAGAGACTAATGCAGCTACAAGTGAGACAAATGCAGGTAACTCAGCAAGTGCAGCTAGTACTTCAGAGACTAATGCAGCTACAAGTGAGACAAATGCTGCAAACTCAGCAAGTGCAGCTAGTACTTCAGAGACTAATGCAGCAGCATCTGAAGCAGCAGCAGAGGCAGCTTATGATGATTTTGATGATAGGTACTTAGGTGCTAAAGCATCTGATCCTACATTAGATAATGATGGCGATCCCCTTATAACAGGTGCATTATATTTTAATACTACATCTAATGTAATGAAAGTTTATAATGGAGCTGCATGGATAGCAATAGAAGGATTTAATAGTAATGAAGTAGCTTATGATGATGATACATCTAGTTTTATCTCAAATACCTTAGCTAGTGGTGCTATCATAGAAAGAGGTAGTAATGCAAATGGGGAATATATAAAATATGTAGATGGTACAATGATATGTAAGGCTAGTCATGCAAATACTACAAGTGGATCAGCTTCTAATAGGTATGGTACAGGGTCAGGTACTACATATTTTAATGCTACTACTAGAACTTTCCCTGTAGCTTTTGTAGATACTCCTAAAGTGTCAGTTACAGTTAATGATACTCCTGTAGGTGGTATAGTGCCTTATGCTTATGCAGATATAGTATCAAGTTCAACAGTAGCAGTAATGGTTTTATATTATCAAAATGGGGTATCAATACCTTATGATTATATTGCGATAGGGAGATGGAAATAATGAAACGATTTTATGATACACAAATAGGAACAGAGACTCATATAGAGTCTGAGCATACAATTATATCTACTGATGAGAGAGTAAAAGCTTTTTTTAAACCTCTTGCAGAAGATGAAAAGTTAATTTATTCAGAGAACGGATTACCCTTAATAAAAAAAATACAGGTAAATTCTGATGGTTTAATTCCTCATATAATTATATTTGATGAAGTGTTAGATATGTTTGTAGAAGATGAAGATACTATTTTACAGATAGCAAATAGTAAGTTAAAGCATGAGGGTATAGATTATAATGGTTATAAAGTACCATTAGATAATAGTGCTGCTTTACTTATTATGCAGGTAAAAAATGCTTTTGAGATGGGTGTAGTTTCTACTAATATTGAGTTTGATAATGGTACAATTATGCCTATACAAGCTACTGAGTTTACAGACTTTGCTATGTGGTTTGTAACTGAGAGAAATAAATTTTTTACTTAGAGGAGTAGCTTATGTACACAGAGACAGGAGCATTATCAAGTAAGGCAGCTAGTATTATCATGAGTCTATTATATATCCCTTTTGTTACAGCATGTAATTATTTTGATATTAGTAGTGAGAGCTTAGGTATTCTAGCTATCTTATTAGTGATAGATTATATGACAGGTATAGCTAAAACTTATGTGATCAACAAAGAAGATATAAGAAGTTATAGAGCTATAGCAGGTATCCTAGCTAAAATATCAGTACTGTTAGTACCTATTACTCTAGCTGTAGCTGCTAAGCAGATAAATTATGATCTAAGTGCTTTTGTAGATACAGTTATCAGTATGCTAGTATTAGCTGAGGTGTATAGTATTATAGGTAATATCAGAGTTATACAAACAGGTAAGCCTGTACATGAGATAGATGCTGTTAGCTTTGTATTAGCTAAGATTAGTAATATTATTTTAGAATTATTAAGGAAAGGTAGATAAAATGATACACTACTATGCAGATCCTAAAGTATGGGAACATATAGAAGGTAATAAGGTAGAGGCTAATGGATGTGGTGCAGGATGGAGTGCCTGGATCATCCCTAATAAGTGGTTTGGTTTAGATTTTACTATGGCATGTCATATACATGATGCTTATTATGATCTAGGTAAAACTAATGAAGATAAGATCGTAGCTGATAGGATCTTTTATAATAATATGCTTAGAGTGGTAGAGACTAGACCTAAATGCTTACAGTTTGTAGGTAAGAGACTAGCTCTAAGATATTATCAGGCAGTAAAAGAGTTTGGTGCTGTAGCATTTTGGAGTGGTAAAAATAACCCTGATGAGATGAGAGGTGCTGTAATAGATACAACTGTAAAGGGTATCAAAGTTATTAAAACAATAGGAGCAATAACATGAAAAAAATTATCTTAGTAGCTGCACTAGCAGCATTGTTTAGTGGGTGTTCTAGTATGACTGTACAAGAGAATGTAGAGGCTTATAAAAAAGCTAGAGCTAAAGTAGTTAAGACTGCTCATGTAGTAAAATGTGAGAAGGACTGTATCCAGGGATGTAATACTATCTCTAATGATATTGATCGTATAGACTGTAAAGCAGTTTGTGTAGATACATGCCATGAGTAATTATCATTTTGGTACAAGGAGTTTAGAGAACTTTAAAACTCTACACCCTGATCTTCAAAAGATACTAGCTGAGTTAATTATGCAGTATGATTTCTCTATTATAGAAGGTCATAGAACTTTAGAGACTCAACAAAAATATTTTAATGAGGGTAAGTCTACATTAGATGGTGTTAATAAAAAGAGTAAACATCAAAGTTATCCATCTCTAGCAGCTGATATTATGCCTTATAAAAAAGGTACTAATGCTTTTAGTGGAGATGAGTTAGATAATAGAAGATTTTACATGATGATGGGTATGGTTAAATCCATAGCTCATAAACTTTTAATCAAAGGGGAAATTACTCATAGGGTAAGATTTGGTTTAGATTGGGATGGGGATGATACATTTAAAGATCAGACCTTCCATGATCTCCCCCATGTAGAGCTAGTGTAAAACTAGCCTACTTTATTTAACAGGACAAGCTCCACCTGCACACTCTTGAGACTCTATCTCTAAATCACTATCAGTACCATCAAGGTCTACAGCAGATAATTTAGCTACATAATCATCATATTTTTCTTTAGTAACTACCTCTTGAGGTAAATATAAATAACCAAGATCTTCAGCACTTTTAGATGGATCAGCTCTATATAAGAAGCTCACACCTACATACACATCCCAATTATTTAATAACCATTCTACTATCTCAGGTACTTCCTCAGGACTGTAAGAGATCGTATTAGATACATTTTGTTGGCAGTAACCTACCTGGATCTTTTTATATCTCTCTAACTGTTCTACTGCAGTCTCTAAGTTTACCTCTACTATACCATGATCAGTATCTACCTTAGTAAACTCTACATCCTCCCATGCTACAGGAAATGTTACAAGTACTCCCTCAGGATCTTGAGGATTAGGATATACATTATAACCTGCAGCTCTAAGTTTTGGAAGTAATGGATCATGTTTACCAAAGTTAATATTATTAAAGATGTACTTACCTAGAGGCTTATGTACTCCTTCAGTAGTATTCATAACTTTACTTAGTGTACCTGAAGGCTTAACTGTAGTAACATTCTTAGGTCTTTGCATCCCTAGCTGATCAGCCATACTAAAAGCTGCAGATGTAGCTGATCTCTTCATTAGATCATAATCATATTGAGATAGATCATCTCTTCTAGCTATACCTGTAAGACCTACTCCACATAATCTAAGAAACTCATTATTAAGATGCCATGCCTCCTGAAGGATACCATCATCTAAGTTTACACATGTTTGTCTATAATTAGCTCTAGCTGCTAACTCTAATGCTCTATTAAGCCCTGCAGTATCTCCTCTGAATTTACCTATATCTACCTCAGTAAGATTACAGAATGATTTATTACCTAGTAAGATCTCTACACATGGATTAGATCCTTTAAACCATGGAGCTCTCTTTAGTGCAGTCTCAGCATTAATAAATCCAGGCTCACTACCACCTGCCTCAGCCATAATATCAAATATCTCAGTAAGTTGATCTACTGAAGGCTTAGAGTGAAATACTAAAGAGTTATTACTCTGAGTCCTATGAGCTCTATCATGTACCCACCAATCTTTTTTAGCTACTGAGAACTCTCTCCACTCAGGCTCTCCATATTCAAACATAGCTATCTCTGCTGATCTTCTACTAGATAATACAGTTCCTAAATGATTAACTATATCTAGTATATCAATTCTACTTAATAACTGTCCTGCTTTTTGACTCATGATCCTAGCAATAGCAGTATAAGCTTTTGATATAGCTTTATCCCCTGAGCTAATCCATCCATAACCTTTTAATCTAATACCTGATGCTCTGATCTGAGAGAAGTCTAGCACTAACTTATCTGCATTATGCTTACCTGCTAGTAACTTACCAATAGATTTAGCCCATGCCTCAGCACTATCTCCTACTGAAATAGTCCATACACCATCATCAAAAGTCTCTAGGTTAGTCTCTCTACCCTTCTCATCTCCTACTTCTCTAGTAGAATTGATAACCTCAATATCTTCAATAGGTTTAAAGAAGCCATTTAGTGTACCTACTACAGGTCTAAACCCTACTCCACATCCTTGAAGTAATAACCATAGAGCATCTACTACATCATAAACAGTCTCAATATTTGTAAAGCTACAATTAAACTGAGAGCTCTCTCTTCTCTTAGCTATATCTGTACCACCTAGCCATAAAGTCCTACCTGATGTAAGTACTTTTCTATCTAGCATAACAGCCCTAAGCTCTTCTAGCTCAGCTAATTCAAAGTTATTTAACTCTCTACCTTTAGCCCTCTCCCATAACCATCTCTGATGATCAATAACTCTACCTATAGTCTCAGCCCATGTTTCAAATGATCCATCATCTTTAGGTCTACTATAAGTCCTTTTATATACTATATCACTTCTACTCATTGTGTAACTCCTTTAATATTTGTTTGGTATCTTCTACAGATCTAACTATAGCAGCTATTCCACCTGCATGATTAATCTGTTTTATATTTCTTAACTGTAAAGCTGATGCCTTACCCTTCTCTGTTTTTACTTCTAGGGCTATAAACCTTCCATGTAAACAAGCTAAAATATCAGGTACTCCACTTTTGTTACATCTAATAGTTTTTACAGTCCACGCTCCTATAGAGTGGAGATAGTCTATAATCTTTTTTTGAATATCACTCTCTTTCATCTAATATATTCTCAATAATATCTACTGCTTTATCTAATGCCTCTTTGGCTTTTACTAGCTTATCTGTTTCCTCTTCTAAGATCTCTTTTATCTCATCCTCAGTTAGCTCAATAGTCTTACCACTGCATCCAAAACTGATAGTATAAATACCACCACCCTCATATATCTTAGTCATTTTTATTCTCCTTCTCTTTACATATATAAGGCATCATCATTATCTCTATTGCATAATCATAACCGCTATTATCATTACATTCACCTTTTAATGATAAGGGTAAAGTATTTGAAACATAATCATATTTATCTATAAAAACTAATTTACTCAGTTTATTTAAATCACTTAAAACTTTATAAGATATAGCAATATTATTATTAAATTGAATTTCATATATAGATTCAAGAATATTGCAAAATCCTATTGACATATTGTCATTATTTTTCCTTAATATTCTTGTATAATCAGGGTAGTTAAAATTATCATCTATAAAAGTACATCCAAATATATCACTATATTGTAGATTACCATATTTATATTTAGCTTTATCATTTATAAGTAATATTGGTTTCTCAATATTTAAATCATGTTTAATTATTATTAACCATACTGTATTAGTAAGTACTATGTTTTCTTTATCAACATAGATGTGATTTAATTCCTCCTTAGGGTTATTTTTATCTAACATTTTAAAAAATGTTTCAATTAACTTAGTCATTTTTATTCTCCTTGTACGGTTACTCTGTTCTCAGAGTACCATTTAGATGTAAAGCTCTGTTTATCACTAACAGCTCTATAAACATATTGATCAATACCACTTATTAAAAAGTGTATGATTACCTCTTCTTTTCTTGTAACAAAATTCAACTGTCTACCTATAACCTGCTGATATGTAGATGCAGGAAAACCCATACTATAAATAACCATATTTTTAAAATGGCTATAGTCTACTCCATCAGAATTTTTAGTAATAGATCCTACATTAGGAAATATACTAGCTAAATATTCCTGCTCAGGTATATAGAAGGCTAATATTATAGTCTCTTTTGGATCAAAATTATCTTTTATATATTGAACTTTATTACTCTCTACTTTAAAAACTTTACTCTCACTCTCATCATAATCATTTACTGCATTAACATATCCTCCTGCTACTTGATGTAACTTTTGAATATACTTACTAGGTGTATCTGCTAGTACTGTATACTTCTCATCCATCTCATATAGCTTATCATCTTCTAATCTAGTATAAATCTCTTCCTGCTGCTCAGTTAATGGTATCTTATGTAGCTTATCAGTAGGCTCAAACTTATGCCCTGCCTCAGCTCTAGTCATTGATACTATTAAGTGCTCAATATCTCTCATGATCATATCTTCTTTAACTCTATCCCATCCTATAGCAAACTTAGGCTTATCTTTTTTATCATCCCATCCTATACTCTTCTCATACTTGATACCATATACATCATGCCATAAGCTGTAAGGAGTTTTCCTACTCTTACTTAGATCGTATTTTCTCCATGGGCTATCTGCACTAAGAGCTAACATATTAAATAGCATAGCATAACTCTCAGGAGTAGGAGTACCACTACTGAAAATTATATAATCTGCAGCTAGAGTTATCTCAGCTACATCCTTCCATATTTGAGATCTCTTAGGGTAACCTGTTATGTATCTATGGCACTCATCTAGGATCACTATCTTATATTTAGGCTCTAGCTTTTTTGACTGATGGTAGTTAGTAACTTCTATACTAGGTGTAAACTTCTTAACTCCTGGTATTGCATCCTTCTTAGTGATAACACATACCTCACACTCCTCAGCTAGTAACTGAGAGGCTAGTATAAATGCAGCAGTCTTACCACTTCTAACCTCTCCTGCAAATATACATAAGCCATATAGTCTAAGTTTTCTAATAATAGATTTAGACTTAGTTACTTGATGAGGTAGTGCTGCTAACATCTTCTATTATCTTCTCTATGTAATGTATAGATTTTTTAAGATCTTCTACTCCATTTTTCTCTTTATATCTAATAAGATATTTAAGTGCATTACCTTCATAAAAATTTAGATCTAGTGCATCTATAATATCCCAAGGCTGTAACTTCTTATCTTTATAATGATTACCTCCTACCTGTTTATCAGTAGCTTTAGGCTGCTCATTGTAACAAATACACTCAGCCTCTAATTTACCACATGCCTCACATTCTAATACTTCCATAATCTTACTCCTCTTCTAGGATGCCATTGATCTAAACCTACTAACCTTCTAGTAAGTATTGCATCCTCTTTAGTATAACCTTTATCAATATAAATCTGAATTACATCAGCAAAAGTACCACCCTCAGGTAATAGTTTATTTTTCATACCTACACCTTTAATACCTGGTATATCATCTGAGCTATCTCCTGCTAGAGTTTGCATAAGTACAAACCTCTCAGCCTCAGCTTTAGTATTCTGTACTACTTTTTGATGAGCTGAGTGATAATAGTAAGCTGCAGGAACTGAATACACTACATCCTTATCCCCACTAGCTACAGGGTGTCCTTTACTAGCCCAATAATAAACATAATCATCAGCCTCAATACCTTCAGGTACGATACCTAAGTTCTTTTTAGCATATTTTTTTAATCTTTTTAGTGTATTACTTTGAGGTTTATGAGCTCTACTCTTTTTATACTCAGGGAAAATATCATATCTAAAGTTAGTAGATGGTGTAAACACTAGCTCATAATCTGTAAATCTAGGTAACTCATTTCTAAATGATGCTAACTCACATGCTAGAACTACATCAGCTATCAGATCATCTAAGTGCTGCTTATAGTCTTTAAATGTTACTCTCTTCTTAGATCCTACAAATGATCCACCCTCTATAGCCTCTCCATCTTTAAATGCTGCAGCATAAGCTGTATAATATAATAAACTATCTGCATCTATTCTAAGTATCTTATCACTAGGTCTAAGTGTTCTCATCTGAATTAGGTAAGCTCTTCTACCATCTTCATCTGTAGTATCCCACTCAGCTAATAATGCTTTTATTCTATCTCCTACTTCCTGTGGTGTTATCATCTCATGCCTCCTCTTGCATATAAATCTGATCTCTCTCTTTCAATAGATCTCATAAGTGTATCTTTTACATCCTCAGCCTCTTTTAAAAGCTCTACCTGGATCTTATTAGCAGTATCTAATACTGTAACTTTTTTTCTAAGCTTAGCATTTTCTTCTCTCTCAAGCTGCCATAATAATTTATAATTCATTACTTAAACTCCTTAATATAAAACTCTGAAGCATCATACTTATGACTAGCTCCTACTTCTACTCCCATTGGTAGATCTTGATAGTGGAATAGATCAGACTTACTAACCTCTCTCCATCCATACTGCATAGACTCATTAACAGCTGCAGCCCAATCTTCTACATGATCCTTTTTAACATCTCCTACAATACTATCATGTACCATGTTTATTACCATGTTATCTTTTAGTAGAGCTTTATTATTTTGTAAAAAGTGATGTATAGATAACTTAGTAGCCTCAGCAATAGATCCCTGTACAGGAATGTTTAGTAACTCTGTATATCTTCTATTACCTGCTACTCTACCTAGAGCAGTCTCTACAGTAAATGTAGATCTCTTACAGTTCTTACCTACATACTGATGATACTTTTTGATACCTGGATGAGTTCTGTAGTAGAAGTCTTTAGCCTCTTGAGCCTCATCTAATGTAAACTTTACACCATAAGTATAATAAGCATAGTCTCTAAATAGTTCTACACCCATACCAAACAGCAGCCCAAAGTTTACAGCTTTTGCAGCCTGCCTCTCAGCCTTAGTTACCTCTTCATAAGTAGTCTTAGCTAATCCTACAGCAGTAGCTTTATGAATATCCATACCATCTAAGATCCACTCTCTCATACTAGGTACTTTCATAATAGCACATCCTGCAATAAGCTCAGCAGTAGAATAATCTGCATTAACTAGTACTCTATCTGAGTCCTCAGCATACCCAAAGATATACTTTAGATCTCTATTGATATTCTGAATATTAGTAAATCCTTCTCTATCTCCACCTGTACTAGTAAATCTACCTGTAATAGCTCCTGCAGCATTAAAGAATGTTCTCACTCTATCATGCCCTGCATATTTCTTATTCAGATCCTGTAGTCTAGTTCTGAATTTTCTAGCACCTAAGATATACTTAGCTCTAGTATCTCCATTAAGTTCTAAACCTTTCAGAGTTTGCTCATTAGCATTAGCAGTACCTAACCAATCTTTTATTTTAGGGCTTTTAACATTAGTACCTGGGGGTAATTGTCTCATATTCCTGTTTAGATTTCTCTCAGCATTTCTAGTAGCACTCTCTAATCTATCTTTAGCTACAGGCATACCATTATACTGATACACTAGAGCATCTTTAGCAGCCTGAATATCTGCAGCATAAGCTTTATTAGATCTTATTACTCTTCTAAGTTTACGATCAGTCCACATCTCAGCTAGACCTATTGTATCAGCTGCAGCATATACTAACTGCTCCTCTGTAAATGATCTAGCCTTCTTACATGCAGCACTAGCAAAAGATTTCTGCATATCACTCTTAGTCATATTCCCCATCTTTAGCTTAGTAGTATCTTTTTTGATACCTGATACATTGAATGAGATACCTAAATGCTCTTTTATATCATAGATAAAATCATGTACATCTATCCCTAAGTGCTCCTCTACAGAGTCCAGGGAGTGAGAGTCAAGTAATGGGTAAGCAGTTTTAGCAGCATAATAAAGATCTTCATATCTAAATGGGCTCAGCTCAATAGTACCAAGGTCATAAGAGGCATTGTACCATACTGTATAGTTTACAGCTACAATATCTTTTAACCATTTCATATCAGGATACTTAACAATAATAGGACTCTTCCACCCTTCCTGATACATCTGAAATAAACAAACCTCTAAATATAATCCATGTGTCTCAATATCACAAAACAAAGGCTTATTAGGATCTATATTAACATTATAGTCCTCACATATATAATACTTACTCATCTTCCTCTCCTCTACATAAGTTCACTAAAGCCCTCCTAGGAGGACTCTATGAAGTTATCTTCTACTTCTTCTTGATCTTCTAGCACCACTAGCTCTAGTGTTGCCCTCTTCAGCTGCATCCTCTTCAGGCTGTAACTCATCATCAAAACCATTGAAAGATCCACCCTCAATAGCATCTACAGTCTCTCCCTCATAAGGTACAAAGTCTTTGATCTGTACTTTATTAAGATATAGTGATACACCATACTCAGTCTTTTTACGATTACCTCTCTCCCATATAACAGCAGTACCTATAGCTCTACCTGTAGATCCATTACCAATAAGTTTACCCTCAGGTAATTTTACTTTTGTACCTGCAGCATCTAAGATAGCTACCTCAGTATCTTTTACATTACCTTTACGATCTGTAAACTCTGTTTGTGTTTTGAAAGTAAATCTAACCATACCATCATCAATAGTATCATCATCGTCAGATGTTCTATAAAATACACCTGCTCTCTCTCCATTTTTAGGAGCATTATCTTCTACAAAGTCCTCAATTTGATCAATAAATTGATCTGCTTCAGACTCAGGTACATCTATGCAGCATTGATAGTCGTAACCATCTCCCTCAAAATTCTCTTTACCCTGCCCTGTTACCATAACATACATTAGAGTACCGATAGGACTCTGTACATTTATCTTATTATTTGCCATAATTATTTACCTCTTCTTGATCTTCTAGTTTTCTTTGGTGCTAACTTAGCTGCATTTTCTTTATACACATCTGAGTCAATACCTACCTCATCTGCTAACTCTTCTAAACAAGCTTTAGCCTCTTCCTCATCTTCATCTGCAATAGCTGCATCTAAATCTTCAATAATCTCATCTACTACATTATCATCCTCCTCATTATCTGATTTAGTCTCCTCTTCTTTAGGCTGCTTTACCTGTGTAGCAGGAAGCCACTCATCATATAATGCCTCATTAACTTCTTTTAACTCAGCTAACAGCTCAGCTATATCTTTTTGATCTCCATCATCAATAGCTGATTTTAGATCCTCAATTATCTCAGACTCTTCCTCTGTAAGCTTAGCAGTTTTCTTAGGAGTTTCTTTTAACTCTTTAGGCTCAGGTGCTACCTCTTCCTCAGGCTCATCCTCTCCTAGACCATCTACAATCTCTTTAGCATAATCTACATCTTTATCTGCTACTGCATCTCCTAAATCAAAGATAGCATCTTCTACATCTGCATCATCAAGTGCAAACCATTGATCTTTTAACTCTTTTCTAAGAGATCTAAATGCTTTTTTATCTCCTGCAGCTACTGTATCATATAACTTAGCATATAACTCTTGTACAGGATCACTCTCTTCAGTCTCATCTGCAGGTGTAGTACCTTGTAGACTAGCTATGAACTTATCCATACCTTCCTGATAATCTCTCTTTAAAGCTGCTGTAAATCTAGTAGCTTCATTAACTCTCTTAGCATCTAAGATAACTTGATCTTCAAGTCCTTCAACTTTTCCAAACATTGATTTATTGTTAAAGTTAAATACCTCTCCATCTTCTACTCTCTGTGGTGCATACTTCAATCTGTTTAAATCGTTTGAAGTTAATGCCATAGCAGTATATCCTGCTAAATATGCTTTTAAAAACATATCTGTCTCCTCTTTATTTTTTATCTACATCTTCATCTGATGTACTGAAATTATAACAATAGGTTTCTTAAACCTTTATTAAACCATTAACAAACTTTGTAAAAAGAAATTTATGATCTTCAGGTAGTGCCTCATACATAGCTGCAGCTAGATCCTGTATCTCCCATAAAGCACTCTTACTAGATCTCAACTCTAAGAAATTTTGTAATGATCTAGCATTGATACTCATAACTAAGCTAGTTTTATATGCCTCAGGTAGGCAGTATTTTAACTTATCATTAGCAATAGTAGTACCTCTGATCAATTCATGTAAAGTATATAATTGATCAAATAATGCATTATCTACTAAAGGCTCTCCTGATTTTACATAAAACTCATAAATATCTGCATCTTCTTTACCTAACTCTTTTAATGTATACCTAGTACTCTTAACTGAATAAGATGCTATTCTATGTCTAGCTACTTCCTGTAAACATGCTCTACTAATCCCATCAATATCAAAGTTATATACTAGGTGCTCAATAGTAGAGGCATGTTTATTCTTATTAGCTACTCTCTCCATTCTCTCACATACCTTATCTGATGTAACAGATTTATCCCAACATTTAGAGATAGCTGTATCTGCTACATCTAATCTAGTATGATCTAATAGTTTAACCTGCATCTCTAGTCTCCTTATTTTTCTGTCTCTTTAGTCTCTTAGCTCTTAATTGATTTTTACTTGCCATCTTCTAACACTTCTCCCTCAGCATCTCAGTCTCTATCCTCAGCAGCATCTCTAGTAAA
>CAKZOX010000172.1 GCA_937138295.1 uncultured Campylobacteraceae bacterium | reverse complement strand
ATAGTATTGAAAAAGATAAGTTTCAAATCTTATCTAATAATTTAAATAGTAAAGATAATATTGTTATTGCAACAGGTAATGTTGTAATATTCTCTCCAACTTATTATATATCAGCTCAAAAAGTTATATACGATAAAAATAGAGGTACTTTAGAGTTATTTGATGATGTTGTAATTTTAAAAGATAATATAACACAAGCTCAAAGTAATTATGCATTTTTAGACTTAAATGATGAATCTATTACTCAAAATCCTATTTTAGTTTTAGAGAAAAAGTCTAATTTATGGATAACTTCAAATGATGCTAGAAAGAGTAATAATAAATATGATTTCGACAACTCAATATTATCAAGTTGTGATTGTATTGACCCAGCTTGGAATATAAGATTTTCAAGTGCTGATTATGATACTGAAGAGCAGTGGTTAAACACTTATAACACAAGACTTTATATTAAAAATTTTCCTGTTTTATATACACCATATTTTGGTTTTTCAACTGATAATAGAAGAAGAACAGGTCTTCTTATTCCAACAGTTGGATTTTCATCGGGAGAGGGTTTTTTATACTCTCAACCTATTTACATAGCACCAGCTGATAATTATGATTTAGAGTTAATTCCTCAAGTTCGAACAAATAGAGGTTATGGTATGTATGCATACTATAGACTAATTGATTCTCAATATTCAAATTTAAAAGTAAAAGCAGGTTATTTTAAAGAGAATAGTGACTATAAAAAAGATAATTCTTTAGATAATGATGCTCATTTTGGTTGGAGTGTTGATTATGTTAGAACAAAGTTATTTAGTAATGATGAGAGTGAAGATGGTTTATACTCTTCAATTAATTGGTTAAATGATATTGAGTTTTATAATCTTGAAGATGAAAAATATAACTCTAGTACAGAATCAAAAATTGAGTCAAAAATAAACTACTATTATAAAAATAATGACTACTACTTAGGTACATATTTAAGACACTATATTGATACAACTGTAGATTCAAATGATGAAACACTTCAACAATTACCTCAGGTTCAATTACACTCTTTTTCAGATAGTTTATTTTTTGACAAACTACTATATTCAGCAGATTTACAAGTTACAAACTATACTAGAGATGAGGGAGTTACAGCTACAAAAACTGACTTATATATTCCTTTCTTATATAGTTTTTCATTTTTTAATGATTATTTAAATCTTACTTTACAAGAAGAGGTTTCTATTTCTAAAATTAATTATTCAAATAGTAGTACAAGTTTTAAAAATGCAAACTTTATTGAAAATCGTCATATAATTAGTCTTAATAGTGATTTATTAAAAAAATATGAGACAGGTATTCATACTATGAATTTAAGTAGTGAACTTGTAATTCCTGAAACAAGTAAATTAAGTGGTGATATATATAGTTTAACAAGTAGTGATGCTGATTTATCATCTTTTCCTTTATCAGAAACTACTAAAACTTTAACTTTTGCAATAAATCAATCATGGACTAACCTAGAAGAGTTAAAAGAGATTATTAATCATAAAATCAAACAATCTGTAATTTATGATGAATATGATAACTCAAAATTAGGAAATTTAGAGAATGAACTTAGATATAACTATTTTTTAGGAACTGTATATAATAAATTAATTTATAGTAATTTAGATAATGAATTAATTGAATCTTCAAGTAGTTTTTCATTAAACTATTTAGATTATTTTTTAAATTTAAGCTATTATATGTCTAAAGAGACTGAAAACTCAGGTAAAGATAATTTAGAATCATATACTGTAAAAACAGGTATGAAAATTAGTAATGATTATAAACTCTCTTATATAGAAAATTATAATTTAGAGACTAATACTAGAAGTAAACAAGGGTTTATATTTGAGATAAATGATAAATGTTGGGATTTAACTCTTAACCTTGAAAAAACTATAGTACCATCAAGTACTACATCAAACTCAACAAAACAAGATATAATTTACGTACAGCTAATTTTAAAACCACTTGGTGGGCTTAAACAGCAGTATAAAATCAAGGATGAGTAATATGTCTGATTTAAAATTAAAATGTAGTGGTAGTAAAATCTATTTTAAAAATAGAGAAGATGCTGCTTTGAAATTAATCGATATATTACCCATAGATAGTATGAAAAGAGAGGATTGGATTGTTGTAGCTGCATCTTATGGTGGCTACTCTATTGCAAAAGTAATTGCTGAAAAATTAAGAGCACAAGCTAAAATTTTGTTTACAGAAAAAGTAATGGCACCAAATAATGATGAGTGTGAAATAGCTATTGTTACAGAGAGTGAAGAGGTTGTTATCCATGAAGAGCTAGCTCGTTCTTTTGATTTAAGTTTAGATTTTATTTTTTCAAAATCTAAATATGTTTATGATAGTATGATTTTAAACAAATTAAGTAAATTTAGATCAGGTGAACGAATTACAAATATCAAAGATAAGAATATACTTCTTGTAGATGAAGGATTAAATACAGGTCTAACAATGATGGCTTGTATTAAAACAGCGATAAACTTAGGTGCGAAATCAGTCTCTGTAGCAATTCCAATACTACCAAATGCTAGTATACAAACTATAGAATCTATTGCAGATGATTTGTATTATGTAAAAAGTTTAGATCATTTTATCTCTATTGACTACTATTATGAAAGTCTTGAAGAGATTACATTTGAAAATATTAAAAATATAAAGGATAAATAATTATGTCGACTGTATGTGAGTTCGAATTAAGTGGAAGACAGGAAATTTTTGAGTTTGATAAAGTTGCCAAACAAGCTAACGGTTCAGTTTTAGCTAAATGTGGTAAAGCAGTAGTTTTAGCAACAGTTGTAAGTGAGTTTGATAATCCTGTTTCAGAAGATTTTACTCCATTAACTGTTCAATATGTTGAAAAAACATATGCAGCAGCAAAACTACCAGGTGGTTTTTTCAAAAGAGAGAGTAAACCAAGTGAGTTAGAAACATTAACTTCTAGAATAATAGATAGAAGTTTAAGACCACTTTTCCCAAAAGGTTATGTTTATCCTACGACTATTACTGTTATGGTTTTAAGTGCTGATAAAGATATTGATTTACAAACATTAGCATTAAATGCAGCTAGTGCTGCTTTATATACATCTAATTTACCTATTAAAAAATCAGTTGCAGGTGTTAGAGTTGCTAAAATAGATGGTGAATATATTGTTAATCCTGATATTTCAACTATGGAAAATTCAACATTAGATTTATATGTTGCAGGTTCTAAAGATGAGTTATTAATGATTGAAATGAAAGCAATATCATCTGAAGAGATGCTTGAGGTAGATATTGAAGCTTTTACAAAAGTACATAAAACAAATGAAATGACAGAAGATGAACTTGTTGTTGCTATTGAAATTGCACAAAATGCTTTAAAAGAAGCAAATAGTGCTTATGAAGCAGGTTTTCAAAATATTTGTAAAGAGATTAAAGAGGTAGAGTTAGTAGAGTTTACAATTTCAAAAGATTTAATTTCATATGTTGAAAACAATTACTTAAATGATGTTAAAGATGCAGTTAAGAAATTAGCAAAAAGTGAAAGAGCAACAGAATTAAAAGATTTAGCTAAAAAAATCTCAATTGATGAATATTGTACTTCAAATGAATTTCCTTTTGAAAATGTTTATGAAGCGGTTTCAATTGTAAAAAAAGATGTTGTAAGAACTATGATTGTAAATGAAAACTTAAGAGCTGATGGAAGAGGTTTAAGAGATGTAAGACCTATATCTATTGAAACAAATATTTTACCATCTGCACACTCATCTTGTTTATTTACAAGGGGAGAAACACAAGCTTTAGTTGTTGCAACATTAGCAGGACCTAAAGATGGTCAAATGTTTGAATCATTAACTGAAAAGTCAACTTCAATGGAAAACTTTATGGTTCATTATAATTTTCCAGGTTTTTCTGTAGGTGAAGCTAAACCTATGTTTGGTGTTGGAAGAAGAGAACTTGGACATGGAAATCTTGGTAAAAGAGCTTTAGAAGCAACTATTGATAAAGATTATAGTGAAACTGTTAGATTAGTATCTGAAATTTTAGAATCAAATGGTTCATCTTCAATGGCTACTGTTTGTGGTGGTTCTTTAGCTCTTAAAGCAGCAGGAGTTCCAGTATCTGCATTAGTAGCAGGTGTTGCTATGGGAATGGTAGTTGAGGGTGATAAACATTGTGTTTTAACTGATATTATGGGATTAGAAGATCATGATGGTGATATGGATTTTAAAGTTGCAGGAACTAAAGATGGAATTACAGCACTTCAAATGGATATTAAATTAGGTGGAATAGAATTAGATGTTTTAAAAGAAGCACTTTTACAAGCAAAAGAGGGTAGAGAACATATTTTAACTCTTATGGAAGAGGCATCTAAAGATATTGTTCCAAGTGAAGCCTTACCATTGATTGAACAATTTTCAAGAGACCCAAGTAAAATAATGGTAGTAATTGGAAAAGCTGGAGCAACAATTAAAGAAATTATAGAGAAATTCTCAGTATCAATTGATTTAGATAGAGATAGTGGAAATGTAAAAGTTGCAGGTGAATCTAAACAGAGTGTTTTAGATGCTTGTGAACATATCAAAACTATTTCAAATAATGCTCCAGCTAAAAAACAGTTTGAAAAAGTAAATTTTGAAACTGTTTATAGTGTTGATGAAATTTTAGAGGGAACAGTTGAGAGAATTGTTGATTTTGGTGCATTTATGAAACTTCCAAAAGGTGGTGAGGGTCTTTTACATATCTCTAAAATCTCTAAAGAGAGAGTTAAAAATGTACAAGATGTTTTAAGTGTTGGGGATAAAGTAGAACTAAAAGTTTTAAAAGTTAGTAGAGATAGAATTGAATTAGCATCAGCTAATATCTAACTTTTATACTAAATTAATAGTTCTTTAGTTATTATTGATAAAATATTATTTTTTCGTATTAAGGAAATACTATGGCAAAGCTTTTGATAGTAGATGATTCAACTATGTTAAGAGACATGTTAACATACGCCCTAAAAGAGGGGGGTTATAGTGACGTTGTTGCAGCAGTAGATGGTGTAGATGGTTTGGAAAAGGCAAAAAATGAAAATTTTGACTTAATTATTACAGATGTAAATATGCCAAATATGGATGGTTTAACTCTAATTGGAGAGTTAAGAAAAGTTGAAAAATATAAAACTAAACCTATTTTAGTATTAACTACTGAAAGAAGTGATGATATGAAAGCAAAAGGTAAAGCAGCGGGAGCTACAGGTTGGATTGTAAAACCTTTTGTTCCAGATCAATTATTAAAAGCTGTAAATATAGTTTTAAGTAGATAATAATCAACATTTAATAAAGGATATAATCATGTCTGGTTTTGATATATCGAAATATCGTGAGATGTTTTTAGAAGAAGCAGAAGAACTTTTTGAATCTGCCGACAATGTATTGTTAGAGGCTGAAAATAATAATACATTAACAGATGAAGAGATGGGTCAACTTTTTAGGGATGTACATACATTAAAAGGTAGTGGAGCATCAGTTGAGTTACCTCTATTTGCTGAGTTTACTCATGATGTTGAAAATATGATGGATAAATTAAGAAACCATCAAATTGAGTTTATACCAGAAATGGCAACTACTTTAATTGACTGTATGGATGTTATGAAAGAGATACTTCAACTAGAAGTATCAGAAGAGTTAACTAGAGAAACTTTTGAAGAGATGACTTCAGAATTATTAGTTATCATTCGAGCTTATATTAATGGAGAAGCTGTAGCACAGGTATCTAGCAAAGAAGAGAGTGTTTCAAGTTTTGAAGATGAAGCTGTAGTTGATATTGAAATCAAATCAAGCTCTTATGGAATTTTTGCTGATGATGATATTAAAAGTGAAGTTTCAACAACAAATGAAGAGCTTTTAGTTAGTGATAATGACTCTTTTGGTTTTTTTACAGATGATATTGAGATAAGTAATGTAATTAAAGATAATGATTTAATTGATAATGATAATTTCGGTTTCTTTGATGATGCAGATGATATAACACCAACTGCAAGCATCAAAGAGTCTGATGCTGAAAAGTTTATTGCTAAAAAAGAAGAACCTAAAAAAGAAGAGCCAAAGAAACAAACAGTTTCAAATAATGAAAATAAAACTGTAGCAAAACCTGTAGTTGCTCCAAAACCTCAAGAAGTAAAAGCCGTAACTCCTG
>CAKZOX010000171.1 GCA_937138295.1 uncultured Campylobacteraceae bacterium | reverse complement strand
ATAATTATTTTTCCACCTGCATCTATTCTTTGTAATCTATGTTCAACTTGAGGTAAGTTCTCAAATGCTATTTGGATATCTTCAATACTCATACCCAACTCTTCAGCTGCAAGTATAACAGTAGTTAAATTTATTGCATTAAATGAACCTAAAATTGGTGCATGAAATTTATAAGGATGACCTTTAATATTAACTTCAAATGTTAAGCCGTTTAAATCACTTTTTAAAATAGTTAAACCATCAGGAAATTTTGTAATAGTGTCATAATCTTTAATAGGTACAGACTCATGAACAAAACCTCTTTTCATTTTTGGAGATTTTAAAATTTCCATTTTAGTATGAATAATATTATCTAGTGTTTTAAAATACTCAATATGTTGTTCACCTACACTTCCTAAAATACATATTTCAGGTTCAAGGTACATACTTATTTCTTCTATATCACCTTTTAATCTAGCTCCAGCTTCTGCTATATATATTTGTGTATCGTCAGGTAAATCTCTATTAACGTCTAATACTATTCCACCAATGGTATTAACAGACCTTGGAGTTTTATAAACTTTATATTTCTTTTTTAGAACATGATATAAAAAGTTTTTTATAGATGTTTTCCCATATGATGCAGTTATTGCAATTGTTTTAATATTTGGAATACTTTTTAATCTTTTTTTACCTTGATTTTTAAATGATAAGAAAAATATCTTTTCTAGAATAGTTGAAACTACATATGCAATAATTAAAGGTATAAATATAGGAGTTTTATTACACTGATCACTAGCTAAACATAATACGACTATTATAAATGTAGTACCAAGTAATATTCCTAAAAATCTTTTTACCCTTGCTGTAATAACTAAAGGTTTATCAAGTTTTCTATTCCATATAATAAAACTACTCATATATATAAGGTAAAAATATATTGCAAAATACAATCCCTCAATTAAATAGAAAATTACAATTGGAGCTAAAAAGTAAGTTATATGCCATTGCCATTTGTGATGTTTAAAAACGACTCTATCAAGTTTGTAGTTGTACCATTGAAGGTTAGTTATAAGGTACCACCCTAAACTCATAATAAGTATAATGTTTGTAAATAAATTAAAGTATTCCATTTTCAATTCTCTCTGCTATATCTTTTGAGTTCTTCAAAAAGAAGTAATGATCTCCATCATATGAAACAAATGTTGATTTTTTTATTAAATTTGATATTTTTTTACCTGAATCCAAAGAAGTTGCAGTATCTTTCTCTCCCCAAAATATAAGTGCATTTCCATTATAAGATGAAAAATTGCTACTATAATCTTCATTTAATACATTTTTAAATGTCTCATACATATTTTCATCCATATTATCAACATCTTTACTTCTAAAAGATTTTGTTAAAAATCCTAATCCTAAAGACTTAAACAATTTAGCAAAAAATATCTTTCTTTTTGTACTTGCACTTTTTTCTTCAAGTATACCTGCACTTGAAAGTAATACTAAGTTTTTAGGATTTAATGATGTAGCAATTTTTCCACCATAGGAGTGTCCAGCAATTATAAACTTATCACTTGATAATTTTTCTAAAAAATTGTCAATTAATGATATATACTTTGATGTAGTTAATATATGGTTTGTAGGACTTTTTCCAAAACCTGGCATATCAATATATATATGTCTAAAGCTTGGAAGGTATTTGCTAAAAGCTGTTTTCATAATATCTTTATTTGAACCCCACCCATGTAAAAAGACTATGTCTTTACTACAAGATGGATTTATGATTTCATAAGATATTTCATAGTTTTCATTTTCAAAAGTTACACTTTTAATAGGCAAAACTATTTACCTTTGTTTGCGTGTATCTTATTTACATACTCATAAGATATAGGTACTCTTTTTTTAGTTGGTAAACTATTTAATAATCCATCAAAAGTCTTATTAAAATCTTCAAATAAATAGTTTGACAATGACCCTGGAATAGAGTTAATTTCATTTAAATAAACTTCATTATTAACTACAAAAAAATCACATCTTATTAGTGAACCTTCAAAGAAAGTATTATAGATTTTTGAAAAAGACTCTTTTAATTTCTTTTCAATTTTTTCATCAACCAAAGCTTTTTGAGCAGTTGAAGTTCTAGCAAAATCTAGATATTTTTTATCAAAATCTAAAAAGTCTGTTTTTTGTGGTTCTTCAACTATTGAAAACTCAAATTCTCCGTTTACTTTACATCCAGCTAAATTATACTCTTTAACACCAGGAATAAATGGCTCAATAATAATTGCATCGTCAAATTCAAATGCGACATCACAAGCGTATTCTAATTCTTTTTCATCGTTTACAACTGAAACTCCAATCGAACTACCTAACTTTACAGGTTTAACGATACAAGGAAATTTATCAACTTTTACTTTTTCATTTTTTACAAAATATTTATAATCTATTGTCTTAACATCAACTTCTTTTGCATAAGATTTTGTTAAATATTTATTTGAGCTTAGTACACAAGCTTCAGTTCTTGGAGCTACAAATGGAATATTATAAAAATCTAATAATGAAGATAAAATACCATCTTCACCATCTCCACCATGCATAGTAGATACGATTGTATCAATCTCTAGTTTTTTCTCTTTAGAAAATAATCCACCTTTTGTATAAAAGCCATTTTTATCAAGTTGTAATTTGTCACATTTTTTATAATCACCACTACTAAATAGTTTAGATTTCATCTTATCATTTGGTATTAAATAAAAATCTCTATTTTCATCTAAAAATATAAAACTTAAGCTATGATTTTTAATAACGTCTTTAATTGCAATTGAACTTACAATTGAAATTTCATGCTCATAACTTAAACCACCAAATATAATTCCTAGTTTCATTAATAAAATTCCTTATAATCTATTTTTGTAATTGTTTTAATGCTTCTTTTACTAAATCAGAAGTTGTAGTTGAAGAACAAGTTTTAAGTACTTTTGAAATTTGATCTTTTTTAAATCCTAAACTTTCTAGGGCTAATTGAGCTTCAAAGTTAGAATTAGAATCTGAATCTTCTTGACTATCTGATGTAATAACAAAACCAGATAATTCAACTAAAATTCTACTTGCACCTTTTGGTCCAATACCAGGAACTCTTTTAAGCATACTAACATCACTATTTTCAACTATTTGAGAAAATGAAGAAGGTGTAAAAGTAGAACAAATAGCTAAAGCAACTTTTGGACCTACTCCATTAATTTTAATTACTGTATCAAATAGTTTCTTTTCGTTGATGTCTAAAAATCCATAAAGAGATTGAGAATCCTCTTTAATAATGTGTGTTGTATTTAAAATAATATTTTCATCTGTAATTTTTGCACTACAATTAAGTGATACAAATACCTCATAAACCACACCATTTACATCCATATGTATAACAGTTGGTTCTTTCTTAACAATTTTACCTCGTAAGCCTACAATCATCTACTCTATCACTTTGTATTTAATTTAATATGAATAAACATCATTATATAATATATGAACTTAAATAAAAAAGGTTGTTAAGTGTTTGATTTTATCACAAGGAAAATCAGTACAAAAATAATATTTTCACTTTTTGTACTTATGGCTTTGAGTAGTGTTAGTGTTGTTATGTATACTACTTCAAAGGTTACAGAGGATTCAATTGCAAAAACAAAAGAGAATCTAGATATGCTTAATACAGCAATATTTCAAAGTCTTAGAAATGCAATGAATACTGGTGATCCAGCTCAAATTGCCCATGCTGAAAGAGAAGCTGCTGGAATAAATGGAGTTTCAAATCTTCAAGTTGCTAAAAGTAAAGCACTTATGGAAATGTATCCATCAGAAGGTTCAAAATATACTACTGATAAAGATGTATTAACGGCCTTTGATACAAAAGAAAATATAATCTTAGAAACTTATGGTGAAAATGGTCATGAATTAAGAATGATTAAACCAATGGTTGCTACGCAAGACTGTTTAATGTGTCATGCTAATCAAAGTGAAGGTGATGTAATTGGAGTATTAGATCTTACATTCTCACTTGATAAATCTGATGATAAAATTGCTGAATTAGTATTTAAGATTTCATCTATTTCTTTACTACTTGGTGCTTTAACAATTGCTTTAATTTTCTTTATTGTTAAGAGATCTACACAATCTATTGACAAGTTAAAAGAAGGATTTAACAATCTTTTAAAATCTAATGATCCAAATATTACACTTGATGTTCAATCTAAAGATGAAATTGGTGAAGTTGCTAACTTATTTAACGCATACATGCAAAAAGTTAGAGATGGACTAAAACAAGATGAAGTTGTTATTAATGAAGTAAATGATGTACTTGAAAAAACTAAAAATGGTTTCTTTGTATATAAAGTTCATAGTAATGCTTCAAATCCGCACGTTGAAGATTTAAAAAATAAATTAAATGAAATGATTGCTACAACTAAAGGAACTTTAGATTCTATTAATACTACATTAAGAGCATATTCTGAATCAAAATTTGACTCTAAACTTCATGATGATCATATTTTTGGAGATTTAGGTTCATTAACATCAGGTATTAAATTAGTAGGAAATAATACATCTGAAATTTTAGCAATGATTATGAATACAGGAAATGACTTAAATCAAAATACTTATTCTCTAAGTTCATCATCAAATAATCTTTCAATTTCATCAAATGAACAAGCAGCATCACTTGAAGAAACAGCAGCAGCATTAGAAGAGATTACTGCAAATATTAGATCAAATACACAATCAACTGTAAGAATGTCTCAATATGCTCAAAATGTTACTTCATCAGCTCAAAATGGACTTCAACTTGCGAATGAAACAGCTGTTTCAATGGATGATATTAATAAACATGTTGAATCTATAAATGAAGCTATTGAAATCATTGATCAAATTGCATTCCAAACAAATATCTTATCACTAAATGCAGCGGTTGAAGCAGCAACGGCAGGTGAAGCTGGTAAAGGTTTTGCTGTAGTTGCAGCTGAAGTTAGAAATCTAGCAAATAGATCAGCTGAAGCAGCAAGAGATATCAAAAATATTGTTGAAATAGCTACTAATAAAACAGAAGCTGGTAAAAAGATATCTGATAATATGATTCATGGTTATCAAGAATTAAATGACAATATTACTCATACAATTAATGTAATTGAAGAAGTTGCAACTGCATCAAAAGAGCAAGAAAAAGGTATTATTCAAATTAATGATGCAATTAATACACTTGATCAAGCAACTCAAAAGAATGCTCAAGTTGCAGATGATATATCTAGTATGGCAGCAAGAATTTCTGAAATGTCTAACTCTTTAGTTACAGCAGCTTCAAGAGCTAAATTCTTAGAATCAGCATTAGATAAAGTGTGTGATGTAGAATTAGTTTATGATACTGCACAGTTAAAAGTTGATTTATTAAATGCTAAAGATAGTACTTTTACAAAGTTAGGAACAATAGGTACATTTACAGTTGATGATATTGAAACTATTAATAACTGGGTTCAAAATTATAAAGCTACAAATGGTGCAAACTATTCGAGCTTAGATAAGATATTGAATTTAAATAATGAATTAAAAAATAATCTACAAGATTTAGTTAATGCAAATGCAAATAAAGAAACAAATGATCAATTAAAAGAAAAAGCTAGAAAAGTAGATAATACTACAGATGAAATATTTGAAAATCTAAATAATCTAAAATCTGAAGTTTGTAAAAACAGATAAATATAAAAAAGAGTAGATGAATTTAAGAATTCATCTGCTTAATTAGTGCTTCTAAATCTTCCTCACTCATATTTTCATCACTGTCAATATTTTTAGCTACAGGAGATATATCGTATTTCTCTTTTTTTATATTATTATAATCACAAACAAAACTTATAACTCTTTCAATCTTTTGTCTATGAATATCTTGATGTTGTAAAACACCTAGACATTCAGATATAGATTCATTTATTGTAGTTTTTTCATGACTCATGATAGAATCATTTTCATTTACTTTAGAACTTATTATTTCTAGATTTTTATGTATAACTTCAGCATTTACCTCTGTTTCCTTGATAACTTCTTTTAGTTCATCTAATAATTCTTCATATGTCATTTTTTTTCCTAGTATTTAAATGTATATTAATGTACAAGCTCAGCAATTAATTCAGTTGCATAAGAACCTTTTGGTAAATAAAAATTCAATTCCATCCAGTTTTTATCTTC
>CAKZOX010000170.1 GCA_937138295.1 uncultured Campylobacteraceae bacterium | reverse complement strand
AGCAGGTTATAATTCACACTGAAGGTAACGGTAAAAACCGTAAAGGTCAGCCGCGTATTATTTCACAGACTAAACATGTGCCTAACAATGGGTAGAATGAGTGAGTTACACATTGACATGATGAATGCAGGTTGGGAAGGTGAGCCTAATGAATATCTTAAAATGAGAGCTAGACAACTAGAGCTCCAGGAGAGAGAGGAGCTATGCCCAAATTGTTTTACAGATAATTTAGTATCTGAAGAAAACAATGAGTTAGTATGTGTTGAGTGTGGTTATGATTTTATACGTGTTAATAAAGCATTAAGATTTAAATGAAAGATCAAATCTTTATAAAGGCCTTGGTAAAAGATGGGAAGCTTGACTTCCCTCTTAAGGCTAATAAAACAAGACTAGATAACTTCTTATCCAATTTACCGGATGGAGCTAGACTTGAGGTATTTATTGGTGCTACTACTAAGAAAGGTAGTAACGCTCAGTTAGCAAGACTTCATGCAATGATTAGAGAACTTGCTAATGATATAGGTTATACATTTGAGGAGATAAAACTTCAGGTAAAGCGTAAGGCTGGCCTTTGTTTTACTAAGAATAATGTAGAGTATTGCAAATCATTTGCTGAATGTGATCACGCAGATCTAAACTTAGCAATACAAGCAGCTATAGAGATAGGAGATTTTAACGGAATACAATTAAGATAATTGTGATTCAATATCTTTATTAATTCTATCATTTATTTTACGCATTTCATCAGAGTCTCCTTCAAGAGAGGCTTTGAGTAATGCGCTTATATCATCTTGGGCAACCGTAGCATTAACATCTATGTTAGCTCCCTGAGCATATGCTGCTGCTTTAAACAATTCAATTAGCGAGTACAATGTATAGAAGTGGAGTTCTGATTGTGTAAAAGGATTATTCTTAAGAGTACCTTCTGGATCTTCTATATACTTTTCAAACTTCTCTATCATTGGTTTGATGTTACCGGGATTTTCCATCTTGGTTACATAATCCATGAACACTGCTTCAACTCCTGCTATATATGATGCACTTAACTTTACTGTTAACTCCTTAGTAGGGTCGTAGCTATTCTGTAACTTTACTCTCTCTGACATAATTAAAATTTTAATAAAGATATGAATAAAATAGATATTAACATAACTGATATACAAGAAAAAATGCTTGTTAAACTAACTGATGCAGGCTGGGGTGATATATTTTCACCAATGATAAAGTCAGAAAACTTTCATAAATTAATATATAAGCTTAAGACTGAAGCTGAAGATAACCGCAGGTTTACACCAAAGCTTAAGTATTTATTTAGAGCATTTGAAGAATGCCCATATGATAAACTAAAGGTGATATTTATAGGTCAAGATCCTTATCCTCAAATAAATGTAGCAGATGGAATAGCGTTTAGTTGTTCTAATAATGATAAACCTCAACCATCTTTAAGGTATATATTTAGTGAATTAGAAAGACAATACCCAGCATTTAGAACTAATGATCTATTATATAATCCTTTAGATCTAAAAAGATGGGCTAATCAAGGCGTGCTAATGTTAAACACTGCATTTACTGTACAGATTAATAAGATAGGTAGTCATTATAATTTATGGAAACCATTTACACATCATATACTTCAATCTATAAACCGTGAGTTTAAGGATATACCTGTTGTATTACTTGGTAAGAAGGCTGAGGAGTGGCAATTACGTTTAGATAATCAGAATATATATAAGGTTGCTCATCCAGCAAGTGCTGCATATAAAGGTGGTAAGTGGGACTCCAAAGATATCTTTAAGAAAATCAATGATTCTTTTGATTTTAAGGACAGAATCATTTGGTAAAAGTGTGTAATTTTTGTATCTTTATTAACTATAAATCAACAACTTATGGATAAAACAACAATGGGTGCATTTCATTCTGAAGTGCATACTTTCAAGCAAAATATATATGATAAGTATGGTATAAAAGCATATGTAATATCAGATGCTAAAGACAAGACCCTAAACTTGGAAAGCATTGAAGAATGTGTGATAAAAATAATGGAGAATGATCATCCTGAGTATATTAAATATTGGAGGTCTAAAACATTAAGAACAAGAGAGCCTGACTTTGTAACATACTGTACAATCTTTACATTCTTTGCAAGGAATGCGGGATATACATTTGACAGAATAGGTCAGTTTATAAATAGAAAACATTGCAGTGTGATGCATCAGTATAACACGGCAAAGAATAGATTAATAATAGGAGATCATGTATTTATGGATACGTATGTAAAAATCTCAAAAAGAATAACAGAGTATGTGGGAATTATTCCAAAAAATACAAAGGTATAAGATAACTCCTAATCAATGTATGATATTGTTTGCATTTGATGAAGGAATTACACCTTCAAATTGTGAAGCCACAGATATCGTAGCTTTATATCAAGAAGGATATATAACTAATAAAAATGAAATAAATCCAGAAGGAAGAAAGATTATTGTAACATTGGATAATTACTTCAAGGTACACAAAAAGCTGACTGATAAACAACTACTTGGTGCTTCTGCTGCTGACAACATTGAAAAGTATAGAAGTATATTTCCAAAGGGTAAGTTACCGTCAGGTGTACCTTCTAGAAACAATGTTAAGGTGCTAGGTGAAAACTTTAGATGGTTCTTTGCTGAGTATGATTACACTTGGGATGAGGTTATAAATGCTACTACAATGTATGTAAATGAGTATCAAAAAAACAATTACCTTTACATGCAGAATAGTCAGTATTTCATATCAAAACAAGATAAACATAAAGTGAAAACCTCAAAGCTTGCTGACTATTGTGATATGATTCGTGATGGTATAAACACTGAGGATGATCACTTCCAAGAAAAAGTAGTATGATACATGAAGAACATAATGAAGAGAAAGTTGATCAGGATCTAATCATTGAGTATGCTGAGAAACTAATCATGGAAATGAAAGGTAATGATCCAGAACTAATTGGTTCATCAATTATGAATACAAAACAAGCTATATATGCTGCATCTATTACAGCTAGAAGATTAGCGCAGGAAACAGCAAAAAAGTTTTATTATGAAGTAACGCAATATTTAATGGATTTAAATGAGTAAACCAACACCTGGATGGGGCGGTCAGTTTTCTGCCTTCAAAGAAGCACTAAAGTATATGAGTGCAAGACAATCCGGTGAGGAGAAGTCTATATATACACCGTGGCCTA
Organism: uncultured Campylobacteraceae bacterium; assembly: GCA_937138295.1. Taxonomy (GTDB): domain Bacteria; phylum Campylobacterota; class Campylobacteria; order Campylobacterales; family Arcobacteraceae; genus JALRJW01. The sequence goes on along the minus strand of CAKZOX010000170.1, from coordinate 3,331 downwards.
AGTTTAATGATGCTACTACTGATGGATTAGAGTGGAATACTTTAACTGTAATGGGTGGTAGACCGGGGTCGGGTAAAACTTTAATTAAGGATCAAATCATAAGAGAATCTTTTGAGTTAAACCCTAATGACAATCATAGAGTACTAGAGTTTCAGTATGAAATGGTTGGTAGAACATCTGCAATGCGCGAGTTTAGTTCTATAACTGGTAAGACTTATAAAGAGTTATGTTCTGCAGGTAGTACAATAGCAACTAATGTAATTAATGATTGCTATGAGTATGCTAAAGAAAGAGTTAAGTATCCTGTTGATATTATATCAACACCAATGACTGTTAATCAAATGCGTGAGCAGATTGATATGTATATGGATCATCATAAAGGTCAGAAGACTATTATAACTCTTGATCATACAATGCTTGTAAAAAGAGCACCATATCAAAACAGTTCATTAGACATGTTATTTGAGTTAGGTGAGTTCTTTACACAATGTAAAAGAGATTATCCTTGTATGTTTATTGCACTGTCTCAGCTTAATAGGAACATAGATAATCCGGATAGAGCTATAGATGGTAAGTATGGTAACTATATTCTTGAGTCAGATATATTTGGCTCAGATGCAATGTTACAACATGCAGATACTTTACTTGGAATCAATAGACCTGCCAAACAGAAGATTAGATTTTATGGTCCAGATAGATATGTAATACAAGATGATAGAACATTAGTATTACATTTCCTTAAAGCAAGAAATGGTGATGCACGGATGAGTTTCTTCAAGGCTGAGTTTGAAAGAATGCAGATTGCAGAAATGCCTACACCACCACAACAAGAAAGAAGATAAATTAATATGACACCAACAGAAAGAAAAACAAAGATTGCAAAGTTAAGAGAGCAGCATGAGGATTATTTCCAAACAATTGGAGATATCAATGCAGTATATATACCTAAGATGGCTTATAGGCCAAGTGGAAAAGATGAACTATATGTTAGTTTCTTTCCAAGTGAGTTACAGAAGAATGGTGATATCTATACGGAATTTGTCAGTATAGAATATGATTCTGAGGATCCACTAAGAACTTTATATTTTCATAAACATAATCCTCATTGGAAGGAAGAATATGAATTAGTTACAAGCAACTCAGGTTTTGAAAGACATCTTATACCTGTAAGTGAGTTAACAATAGTTAAAGATCTTAATACAAAATCATCAAAAAAAGAAACCGAGAAGGAGAATCCTTTCTTTCTTCCTGATCCTGATGATATAAATGATACAACTAAGGTGCTGCAAAGAATAGCAACGGCATTAGAATCAATAGCAAAATCAATAAATAAATAAGTATGGCACAAAGTGTTTTAGTAATCGCGGACTCAGGCTCCGGTAAATCAACGTCTGGTAGAAACTTAGATCCAAAGACAACTTTTTGGATTAATATAGCAAACAAACCTTTACCATTTAAAGGTTGGAAAAAGAATTATACATTGATAAGCAAAGATAATCCTAAAGGTAACATGACTAATGCGTCATCAGCTGTAGGGATCATGAAGGCTATACAACATGTCAATGATAAGATGCCACACATCACTAACCTAGTTATTGATGATTGGCAATATATGTCTGCATTTGAATACTTTGATAAGGCAAATGAGAAAGGCTATGATAAATTCACCTCAATCGCTTCTAACCTAGCTCAGGTTGCAAAAATGCCCAAGGATTTGAGAGATGATTTATATTGTTTCTTTCTTACCCATTCAGAGTCTACAACAGACATCAATGGTCGCAATAAGGTTAAGGCAAAAACTGTTGGTAAAATGATAGATAATGCATTAACTTTAGAGGGACTTTTCTCAATCGTTCTCTTTGGTAAAGTTGTTAGAGAAGAGGATGGTAAAATGCAGTATGGTTTTGAAACGCAAACTAATGGTGAGACTACAGCCAAGTCTCCTATGGGTATGTTTGAAGAAACCTTTATAGAAAATGATCTACAGTTTGTCAAGGACTGTATTATCGAGTATGAACAATAATTAATTGAAAAGTATGTTAAGTACAAAAGACATGAGTGCCGGTAGTGGCAAAGCAAGACCTGTGATTAGCCCAGGTAACCAAGTGATTAAGATTAACAAGATCACATTTGACCAAACTCCTTATGATAAGGAAGCATACAACATTGTGTTGCATGTAGAATCTGAGCCTGTGAAAGGTGAATTTGATGGATTCTTAATTAATCCTGATGACAAGGATGGTCCAAGATACAAGGGTCAAGTAGGCCGTGTGAGAATGAGCCCATACCCATATAAAGATGCTACTTTACCAAGTGGTAGAGAAGTTAAACTTGAGAGTGAAGTAATGAAGTCTATGATTTACTTAGCTGAAGTCTTAGGTAAGCGTGATGATCTTGATATGATTGAGGCTGATACAATTGCTGAGTTTATGGATTCAGTTAATCAAGTATTGTCTGGTGATACATTCATCAATGCATGTGTTGGTTCAAGAGAGTGGGAGAATAAGGAAGGTTATATAAACAATGATCTTTACTTACCACGTATGTCAAAGGATGGTATTCCTTTAGAGGCGATTGACAAAGAAGACTCAAGGCTGTATAAGTTTTCTAAGGCTGACCATGTAAGAGAAGTACAAAAGAAATCTTCTCCAACAACGTCAAGTTTTGAACCTGCATCAAATGCGGGATCAGACTTTGATTTGTAAGATGTAAGGATGTAAGGCAGGGTGGTATTATACCCTGCCTCATCTTTTTTTATAAATTTACAATATGCTCAATACAAAAAACTTAATTACAAATGAAAAAGATATACCTAGTTACTGGGTATTCAGATACTATCTGAAGCTCAATGAAGATCTCACAGGACAAGATATTAAAATAAAGTCCGTGTGGAATCCTTCAGAGAGAACTCCAAGCTTTTGCATCTATGTAGATAAGTCTAAAATGTGTTATATGTATAAGGATTTCTCTACAGGAAAAGGTGGTGATAAGGTAACACTAGTCTGTGATATCTTTAATATATCATACGGAGCTGCTGTAGAGAAGATTATAAATGATTACAATGCTTATACAAAAACAAATGGGACAACAAAGATATCATTTAAAGTTGAAAGTAAATGGCAAATAGGAACTATATCTAATCGTGAGTGGAATCAGAATGATGCAAACTATTGGTTGCAATATAACATAGGTAGTAGTATGCTTAATAGATATAATGTAAGGCCCGTTGAATTTTATAGTATGAATAAAGATAATGAGTCTATCAAGATAGAAGCTAAGTATTTATATGGATACTACACAAAGAATGGAGATATCTATAAGATATATCAAC
>CAKZOX010000169.1 GCA_937138295.1 uncultured Campylobacteraceae bacterium | reverse complement strand
ATGGGGTTCAAGTACCCTTTACAGCAGAAGAAGAAGCACAAAGAGATGCTGAAGAACAAGCATGGAATGATGGTGCACCTGCTAGAGCATTAGCTGACTTAAGATCTAAAAGAAATAGATTACTTGCTGAGACAGATTACCTAGCTTTATCAGATAGTACATTAACATCTGATATGAGAACTTACAGACAAGCTCTTAGAGATTTACCTGCAGGTAAAGATACTGTAGCTAAATGTGAAAATGCAATATTTCCAACTAAACCCTAATGGCTAAAGTAAACTTTATTCATTTTGTACCAAGACCAAAACCTAAAAAAAGACCAGGGAGACATAGAAAAAATTTAAACAAAAGATCAACATTTAAAAAATACAATCGACAAGGAAGATAAACAATGGTAGCAACAGTAGACACAGTAGCATTACAGACAGGCTCAGTTAAGCCTACGTCTAGTAATCAAACTACAGCAAGTAAAGCTACATCTTTAATTGAGTCTATAGTAGCTAATCCTACTATGCCTACGGGGACTACTATATCTCCACAATTACAGAATGTAGCACCTAATGAATTAATGAGCACAGCTGGTGTTACAGGTACTACAGCAGCAGCAATACCAACAGCCGCAGCAGCACCTACAATAACAGGAGCCGCAGCACCTACAAGTACAGCATCAACAGTGCCTACAGCACAGGCTGCAAATACTTATACACAGGCTACAGTAGCAGGACAAACTCCTACTATGACTGCAGCTACAGGAACAGTAACAGCACCTGCAGTAGCAGCTCAAGGTACAGTTAGTACAGATGCTACAGTTAGAGGTCAGTTAGCTGACTTACAACAAGATGTAACTACAGCAGTACAATCTGGTAATCCTTTACCTGTATGGGCTAGAGGTGCAGCAAAAGCTACTGAAGCAGCTATGGCTAATAGAGGTATGAGTCAAAGTTCTATGGCAGCTGAAGCATTAGCTGAAGGTATTATGAACTCTGCTATACCTATTGCTAAAGCAGATGCAGATACTTATAAGCAAATGATATTTCAGAATCTTGCAAACAATCAGCAAGCTGCAATTACAAATGCACAATCATATCTACAAATGGATATGGCTAACTTGTCTAATAATCAACAAGCAAGTTTACAAAATTTAAATACAAGACAAGCATTTTTAATGTCAGATCAAGCAGCAGCAAATGCAGCTTATCAATTTAATGCTACTAGTCAAAATCAAGTTAATCAATTCTATGATAACATGTCATCACAAATGTCTGAACAAAATGCAGCTAGGAATGATGCCATGAAACAATACGCAACTAGTGAAGCAAATAAAATTGCAGCATTAAATGCACAAAATACTGTACAAGTAAATGAGGCTAATGCAGCTAGAGAATCTGCTATCAATCAATTTAATGCTACATTAGAAAATCAAAGACAACAGTTTAATGTTAATAATCAAAGAGAGATTGATCAATCAAATGTAGTTTGGAGAAGAGGTATTAATACTGCAAACACTGCAGCTGTTAATGCAGCTAATCAAACTAACGCACAAAATTTACTAAACTTATCTAACTGGGCAATGTCAGCAGCATGGCAACAATGGAGAGACGAAGCTTCATGGGTTAATACTGCTTCTGAGAATGAACAGAATAGAAATCATAATATGGCAATGGCAGCACTTGAAAGATCTGCAGCAGTAGATTTACAAGATCAAGCTTCTAAAGATGCTATGTATCAAATGATTGGTAAGTTTGGTTTTGATTTATTTAATTAATAAGGAGAGTTATGTTAAAAAAATTATTTAAAACAGGAGTAACAGCAGCAGCAGGATGGGTAGGAAATGCTATTGGAGGACCTACAGGTAGTTTGTTTGCTAAAAAAATTACAGGTAGTTTATTTGATAGAAATGGTTCTGGTGGTAATTTTCAATTACAAGATACATCTGTAGCCCCACAAAATTATGGAGGCAGAGTAGGCTTTGAAAGATCTGATAAAGCTGGTGGAACTAGTAGAATAAAAACTGCTGATGGAGAAGAATTAAGAAATGAATGGGACTATCGTTTAACTAAATGGTTTAGAAACAAAGATAGCATGTTTACATAAGGAGATACATGGATAAATTTAAAGAAGCACCTAATAACCCTTTTGATGCACCAGTTCCTGGTCAAGGATTAACAGATAAACCTGGCAACTATCCTTGGGAACATCCACCTGAGTTTACGGATACTATGGAAGCATCTGAGTATATATGGGATAAATTAACTGAACCTTTATTTGCACAACAAATAATTGGTATGTTAGATGCGGGTGTACCTGTAGAAGCTATAGCTAGAGTTGTAGTATTTGCAGGATTTACAGAAGGTAAGTTTACTCCAGACGTAGGATTTATGTTAGCAGAGACAGTTATGAAAATGATAGCTACTATTGGATTTACAGGTAATGTAAAGAAATTTAAAATATCTATGCAAGACTTAACTAATAAAAATGAAATGAAAGCTATACTAAATATTAAAAGTAAGAATGAAGAATTAGAAAAAGCAGCTAAGAGTTTAGGAAAAGATATTAAAGCAATGCCAGAACAAAAAGGTTTAATGGCTCCACCACAACCACAAGAAGAGGAGGTAGCTTAATGAGTGCATTTAGAGGAATATTAACTGGCTTTGGAATGGCTGCAATTAAAGATAAAGAAGCTAAAGACAATGCTAAAATGGAAGTTGTTAAAGCAGCAGGATTAGATTATCATACAAATCAATTACCAGAACATAAGAAAACAGAAGCTAATAGAGCATCAGCATATAACCAATTAACTACAATACTAGAATCTGAAGAAGCAGCAGATTATTTTGATGCTAATGGTTTTATTACAGGTGATGGTAAAGATGTAGAAAGAATACAAAAAATGCTTGAAGATAAAGGTATTAAACCAAATGCATTTAAAGACTATGTACCTACATCAAACTATGGTGATAGATATAAACAAAGACAATCTGATTTTGAAAGTAGATTTGATGTAGTTAAAAAGACTTTTGATATGCAAGGTAGTGGAGTTGGTCCATCTACAATTAAAGGTTTATTAACTAAAGAAGCAGGTAATATGACTAGAACTGAAGAAGTAACTACACCAGCAGTAGAGCCACAACAAATTGAAGGTACTCCTATAATGACTAGTGGTACTCCAGAAAGAACTGAAACAATAACTACTGAAATACCTAGAACTACAGCTGATACAGCTATGAGTGAATTTTTTGTAAGTAAAACAGGTGTATTAGATATTGGTAAAACTAGTGACATTGAAAAAGCAGCAGCTAATTTTAGAGGTTTTGGTGAGGGTATGACTACAGATGCTTTAGGTAATACTACTCTTAATATAATGGGTAATAAAGCTGTAGAACTTGCTGCATTTAAATCTGTAATGAATGATGTAGCAAAACAATATGTAACTGAAGATGACAAAGTATCTTTAAGTTTAACTGCTGAAGCAGCAAATAAAAAATTATTTGATCAGACACAAGGTGTAATTGGTATGGATAATGTATCTATGGTAGAAGGATATACTAAAGGAACTGTAAAAGGTGCAGAGTCATATACTGCTACAGGTTTTAGTTCAGATTTTGAAAATTCATTTGAAGGTAATACAAAACGAGAAAAGATATTAAGGTATATATCTACATTAGGAACAAAATCAGAAGCACAATATTTTGCACAAAGTTTTCCTTCTAATTTAACATTTGATGATGGTGTAAATATAAAACAATATTTATTAACAGTAACTCAATAGCATGACTAAATTATCTTATGGAGATCTTAGTATTAATTCTAAGGTAGCCACTAGTAATAGTGGTCTTAGCCTTGAGGAAATGCTAGGTAAAGGTGAAAAAAAGTATCCATCAGAAGAGAATATTAAAAATAATAATAAAATTAATAAAGCTATAACTGTAAATAAAAATACAGATGGCTCTATTAAGTATACATTTGATAATATATATGAAGATAAAGAATTAATATCTGTAGCTAAAGATTATTATACTAATAGAGATAGTGAAGTATATGATGATAAAACTGCTATAGATAAATTTATATCAGATAGAACTTGGAATCAAGCTAATACAGTAACTATGGGTAAAGAGTTTGCTTATATCACAGGTGATAATGTTACTGAAGATCAAAAATCTAGACTAGCATATCTTACAAGATATTGGGATGAACTACCTAATTTTTATGAAGAAGGTGGTAGAGGCATGAAAGGGTTTTTTAAAAATCTAGGTGTAGGTATATTAGATCCTATAAATATTATTGGTGCAGGTGTTGGTGGTCAAGTAGCAAAACAAGTATTAACAAAAGGTGCACAACAAGTAGTTAAGTCACAAGTTAAAAAAGGTATTGCTAAAAAAACAGTAGCTAAAGAAATATTAAATAGCCCAGAAGAGTTTGCAAAATTAGCAACTAAAACAAAAAGAGAAGCTTTATTAAAAGGTTCTGGATCTATGGCACTAGTAGATGGTGCTGGATTTGGTACTATAGATATTGCTAATCAAACTGTAGAAAAAGAATTAGGATTAAGAGAAACATTAGATCCAGTAAGAACAGGGACTATTGCATTAACAGCAACTGGTCTAGGATTTTTTGTTGGTGTTGGTGGTGGTTATGTAGGTAATGCTATTCGTAATTTAAGATTAGCAAAGAACACAGACTTACCAACTAAAAATTTAAAGAACGCATCTAAGAATGCACCAGATAATACAAATAAATCGACTGGATTAAATACAGATTTTAAATTTGGAAGTGCTATTAGAACTAATTTAGTAGATCAATGGGACTTTGTAAAAGTTTTACAAAAAGAAATTACAGGTGTAGGTGGTGATATTACATCACTAAAAACATTATATAAGTCAGGTAAATATAAATCTGATCCTATACTTGAGCCATATTTTCAATTAAGAACATTAGCAGCTTCAAGTACTAGAGCACATAACTTTATTATGACTGGTGTATTAATGCCACCTAAAGCAGGTGTTAAATCAGCAAGTTATACTAAAGGTCAAAGTAAAGGACTTCATCAAATATTAAAACAGTTTGATGATAACAATGAAGCTAATGAATTTTTACAATATGTATCTGCAAAAAGACAAGTTGCTCTAGCAAAGCGTAGTAAAAAAGTAGACAAGTCTTTACCTATGGATAAAAATGTAAGAAAAGAATTTATTGATTTTGGTGAAATGTCACCATTGCAATATGCAAAAAAATATAAAACATCAAAAGCTAGAAAATCAAACTTTGCTAAAGGTCTTGCAGATTATAAAAAATTTACTGATGATCTTATAGCATATCAAGTTAGATCAGGATTATTATCAGAACAAGAAGCTAAAGTAATATTAAGAAAGAATCCTTATTTTATACCTTTAACTAGAGATAAGTTAGCAGATGAGGGTACAGGTGTTGTGTCAGCAGTTAAAAGACAAACACAAAAAATATTTGGAGTATCACGACCAGGTGCTGTAACATTAGCAACTACTAAACAAACTGGTGATATTAATCTATATCAAAATTTAATTACATATACAAATAAAACTGTTATGTCTGGTGACAGAAACAGAGCTAAGTTAGCTTTTTATGAAATGATACAAAAAGGTGATAAGCTTGGTAAATTTAAATCAGATGATATTGCAAAACTAATATCTCCTACTGATAAAAGATTTTTAAATATACAATCAATAGCTACAAAAAATATACAAGCTGCCTATGAAAAAGCTGGCTCTAAATTTACAATAAAAAATAAACCAGATAGAGTAGATATTGTAACTTTTTCAAATACATTTAAAGAAAATCCTAATAATCCAAACTCACCTATTATAGATATTGTATTTCGTAATGGTAAGCAGGAGATGTATGAAATTACTAATCCTAACTTAGCAGAAATATTTAAAGGACTAGGAGAAGCTGGAGGAAATAGATTAATAAAAATGTTTGGAGAGACTGGTATATTTTCTAGATATGCTAGAATAGCCGCACAAGCAATTACTTATTCACCACCATTTGTAGCATTTAACGTTATTAGAGATACACTTGCAGGTACAATTAACTCTGCATTTGGTATAGGAAGTAGAGCACTACCAAATAAAGTTGGTTACATTCCAGGATTTACTACAGTAAAAGGGTACATAGGTGCAGTAAGACAGACTCAACAGTTTAAAGAAGCACTTATAAATGGTATGGGTTATTCTTCTAGAGCAGAAACAGAAGCATTACAGCCTAAGAATCTTGCTAAAATGGTTGAGCAAGGATCTAGATTTAATGCAGATAATACTCTTACAAATTATTATACTGGATATTTAAGTAAAATGTTTGGACCAGGTAGAAAGTTTGCTACATTTGGTTGGAGACAATATAAAAATTTAGTACAATCAGCTGAGTATGCAACTCGTTTAGGTGAATACCAATTAGCAAGATCTGCAGGATTTAGTGAAATTGGTGCTGCATTTGCAGGTAGAGAAGTTGCAACAGACTTTGGTATGCGTGGATCTAATGCACTATTAAATGCAATAAATAGAAACACAATGTTTTTAAATGCTAGTCTACAAGGTTTATATAGAACAGGTAGAACATTTGGTGAGCAACCAGCAAGAGCTGCAGCATTAGTTACAGCTACTATTGTATCACCTTCTATTGCTTTATACCATTTAAATTCACAACACCCAGAATACTCTAAAGTACCTAGCCAAGTTAAACAATTAAATTATTTAATACCTAATTATACTACTGATGATAATGGTAAACGTGTATTAGATAAAGATTTACCTTTTTATTTAATTCCAAAACCATATGACTTAGGTATATTTGCAAACGTTGCAGAAGGTTTAATTGATGGAATGTATAAAAATAGTAGTGGTGTAGTTAAACAATATGTTGCAGAATCATTTAGTCAGATAACACCAGGTTTACCTATACCTACAGCATTTAGACCATTTATAGAAATGATGGCAAATAAAAATTTATATTCAGGTGCACCTGTAATTGGTATATATGAATTACAAAGACTTGATGAATTACAAGCTAGAGGAAGCACTAGAGAAATAGCAAAATTTATGTCTACATTATCTGGTAATATTGCATCTTTTATAACTAGAAGAAAAGAAGGTACAGTAGATACTCCTATTCTTACGCCTATAGAAGTTGATTATCTATTAGGTGCTTATCTTACAGGTATGTTACAATATCCTGTAGATATTTTAAATAGTAGATTTAAAAGATCAGAATTAGAGGGTGAGACTATGGCTAAACGTGAAGATGAGGCAGATTTTTCTAGTTTTAAAAATGCATTTAGTATTGTTACAAGAAGATTTAAAGTAGCAGGACCTATAAAAAATTCACAATATCATAAAGAATGGTCAGAGTTAATAGCTAAAGCTAAAAAATTAAAACAAATTGATTTTACTCAAATGGATACATCAAAGATACACTCATCTAGATTAATAGGTTTATTTGGTAGAATAGAAGAAAAACTAGATGAAGGTAAAGAATTTGGATTAGAAGAAGAGGTAATAGCTTTTTCAAAAATATCACCTGTATTAAAACAAATACAAACACAATTAATAAAGTCAAGAGCTAATAGAAACGATATACTGACATCACCATTTACAGCAGAAGAGAAAAAAGAAATGATAAGTATATTAATTCAAAGTGAAAACGAATTATTAAAACAAACAATAGACTATCTATCAGACATGGAAATAGAATTTATATTTGATAAAACATTTGGGCTAGGAAGTATATTCCTAGGTACAGCTGAGAATGCTGTTAAGACTAACCCATTAGAGAAAAAAAATTAATGCCTAGAAAATCAGCTACAGAAGTAAAAATAGATTTCTTAGTAAGAGAAATAAAAGAACTTAGAGTTGAGACTAAACATTTAAGAGCTGACATTAACAAAGGTAAAGGAGCCGTCTGGGTACTAC
>CAKZOX010000168.1 GCA_937138295.1 uncultured Campylobacteraceae bacterium | reverse complement strand
TCAGGTAACTCAGGATTTCCATAAACTCCTCTATCACCAATTTGTCTCATAAGATACATTGCCCATGCATATCCACCTAAAGCAAAAAAAGCACCATGACCAAGACTAAGAACTCCTAAATATCCCCACACTAAATCTAAAGCTAAAGCTAAAAGTGCAAATGCTAAATATTTACCTAAAATTGTAACTGTAAAAGTAGATATGTAAAATATTGAATCACTTGGAACAAATAAATTACAAAATGCTACTACAAAAACTACTACTGCAAGGGTAGATAAAACTATCTTTCCACCCTTATCATTTTCTAATATTTTTAAAACTAATGGTTGTCTTTTCATGTTTTAGTCCTCAACATCTCTTCCCTTTTGTGGGAAAAGCCCTCTTGGTTTTTTCTGAATAAATAGTATGATAAATACTAAGATTATTACTTTTGCAAGTACTGCTCCTGCAATTGGTTCAATAAATTTATTAATTTCACCTAATGATAATGCAGCGATTAATGTACCCCATAAGTTACCAACTCCACCAAATACAACAACCATAAAACTATCTACGATATATGCTTGACCTAAATTTGGTCCTACATTTGTAAGTTGACTTAAAGCAACACCAGCAACTCCAGCAATTCCTGAACCGATACCAAATGTTAAAGCATCAATATATGATGATTTAATTCCCATTGCTCTTGCTATTGGTCTATTTTGAGAAACAGCTCTTACTTTTAATCCTAAGCTTGTTTTTTTCATTACATAAAGAATTGCTAAAAATACAATTACAGCGAATATAATTATGTACAGCCTGTTATAAGTTAAAGATAAAGTACTATTTATTTCTAAAGCTCCACTCATCCAAGCAGGAGTTTTAACCTCTTGATTAAGTGGTGAATAAATAGTTCTTACTAATTGTTGTAAAATTAAACTAACCCCAAATGTCGCTAAAAGCGTTTCTAAAGGTCTTCCATAAAGGTGTCTGATAACCAATCTTTCTATTAAAATACCAACAATACCACTAACTATAAAAGCAGCTGGAATTGCTATGATAATTGAATACTCAATTAGTCCTGGCATAATTTGTTGAATAGTATAAGTTGTATATGCACCAATCATAATAAGCTCACCATGAGCCATATTAATTACTTTCATTACACCAAATGTAATAGCTAATCCAATTGCAGCTAAAAGTAAAACTGAACCTTGAGATAATCCAAAAAATGCCGTTTCTATAAATGAATAAAATGATTTTTTCATTTCAACTTTATCTTGTGCGTCTTTTGCAATTTGAACAATAAGTTCACTTTCATTTTTAGTGATAATTTCATCTAAAGTTTGAACTGTTTTAGCAGATAAAAATCCACCTAAATCTTTTATAGCTTGGATTTGTTTATCACCTGTTTGAAATTTTGCATCTAAATTTGCAATTATTTCTTGTAAAACTTCTTTTACATCACTTTCTTTTTCTTTGCTTAAAGCATTTATAACCATTGGTCTGTCATTTAAATCTAAATTCTTTAATAGATTTCTTGCTGATTTAAATCTTTTATCAACATTTTTAGATGATAAATTTATCACAGCTAACGATGCTTTAATAACACTTCTTAATTTATTGTTTATTTTTACTTTCTTAAAATCATACTTTGAAGCTTTTGGATATTTTACTTTAGAAAAAATATCTGAAGTGAAATATTCTCTATCTTCTTTTTTATCAATTACTACTAAAGTTTTATCATCTTTTTTATAGTATAAATCCCCTGATAGCATAGTTTGTAAAACTATTTCTAGTTGTTCATTTTCTGCATATTTTTCAGTAAGTTCGTTTATCACTTTTTGTTTTTTAGAGAAACTATTTGTAGTTAGATTTTTTGAGTCTTCAATTAGAGTTGATGAGAATGCAAAACTTATCATCAATAAATTAAGCAACATTATTTTTATAAATTTCATAATAACCTTTCAAAATATAAAGAATGAGAGTTACCTCTCATTCTTTATTAATTTGCACCTATACATTTTTTTGTTACTGTGTTAAAGTTTCCACAATTAACTGGTTTAGTCCAGTCAGAAATTAAGTCTTTACTTCCAGGTAAGAAATCAGACCATGCATCACCAGCAACTTCACCATCAGTTTGCCATACAGTTTCAAATTGACCATCTTCTTGAATCTCACCAATTAAAACAGGTTTTGTTAAGTGGTGATTTTTAAGCATTTTTGCAGTTCCACCAGTTAAGTTAGGTACTTCAATACCAATCATTGCATCAGTTACAGCATCAACATCAGTAGTTCCAGCTTTTTCAACAGCTTTTACCCACATGTTAAACCCGATATAAGTAGCTTCCATTGGGTCGTTTGTAACTCTTTTATCGTCTTTAATGAATGTTTTCCAAGAAGCAATGAAATCGTCATTTGCTTTTGACTCAGCACTTTGGAAGTAGTTCCACGCAGCTAAATGACCAACTAAAGGTTTAGTATCAAGTCCTGATAACTCTTCTTCACCAACAGAGAATGCAACAACAGGAATAGCTTCAGATGTAATACCTTGGTTACCTAACTCTTTGTAAAATGGTACATTTGCATCACCATTGATTGTAGAAACAACTGCTGTTTTCTTACCAGCACTTCCGAATTTTTTGATATCTGAAACAATTGATTGCCAATCAGAGTGTCCAAATGGAGTATAGTTAATCATAATGTCTTCTTTAGCAACACCTTTTGCAATTAAGTAAGACTCTAAGATTTTGTTTGTAGTTCTTGGATAAACGTAATCAGTTCCTGCTAAAACAAATCTTTTAACACCCATTTCGTTCATCAAGTAATCAACAGCTGGAATTGCTTGTTGGTTTGGCGCAGCACCTGTATAGAATACATTTTTAGAAGACTCTTCACCCTCATATTGAACAGGGTAGAATAATAATCCATTTAACTCTTCAACAACTGGTAAAACAGATTTTCTAGATACAGATGTCCAACAACCGAATGTTACATCTACTTTATCTTTAGTAAGTAGTCCTCTCATTTTTTCAGCAAATAAAGGCCAGTTTGAAGCAGGATCTACAACAACAGGTTCAAGTTGTTTACCTAGTACTCCACCTTTTTTATTTTGTTCCTCAATTAACATTAAAACAGTATCTTTTAATGTAGTTTCAGAAATTGCCATAGTTCCTGATAATGAGTGTAAAACCCCTACTTTGATAGTATCAGCTGCTTGCAACATCATACCAGCAACTAACGAAGAAGCAACAAGTGCTTTAGCGAATGCTTTTTTCATTTTTTTTCCTTTCAGTTTAAGTCTTTATGACTTCTGCTGAAAGTATAAAAAAGAATTGTTGTTTTAGTGTTGCTTTGGATGTAACAGTTTTGAAAAGGTGTATATAAAATATACACTAAATGAAAAGATTAATTAAATTAATCCTTACACTTCTCATACAAATCTTTAAGTTCAAGATTCAAAGCATTTGAAGAAATATAAACTTCCCAAAGAGATATTACAAGTGAAATACACATAGTTAATAAGCTTATTCCAAATACATCTCTACCAAATGATGTAAAACCTAAAAAAAGTGCAAACATAGATATAGTACAAAGCAACATTGATACAACTCCAAAAAATTGCATCCATTTTGTAAGTTCAAGTCTTTTTTTTAGGTTTTCTATTTGCCCTGAGAGTTCATACCCTCCATGAGTTCTTGCTTGATTACTTATTGACCTTATTAATTGTCCAGTTGTTAAAAATCTATTTGTATAAGCTAATAAAAGTAATGAAATAGCTGGAAATAAAAGTGCAGGAGTTGATATTTCAATATCCATAAAGATAGCCTTTTTTGTTTTTTGTATTATAACAGACTAATCTTTTTTTAGTTTATATATTTTCTAAAAATAAAATAATCTCATGATATTTAAATTCATCTTTCAAAGTTAATATTTTATTTTTTAAAGACTCATCTAACTTATTTGAAATTCTATCTATTGTTTCATCATCCATTTTGTTTATGGCTTCAATTAATTCTAATTTTGTTTTTTCATCTATTTTATTTTGTTTTAAATCACTATTTTGTGTAATGTTTTTTTCATCAAGTTTTACATCAAGATAACTATTTATATATACAAATAACTGCTCTTCATCTATAGGTTTTGCTAAAAAGCCATTTGCACCAACTTTTTGAGCTTCTAACTTATCTTCTTCAAATACATTTGCAGAAACAGTTAATATTGGTATTTTTTTATCTTTTATTCTAATCTTTTCAATCGTCTCAAAACCACTAATTCCAGGCATTAAAGTATCAATTAAAAGTAAATCAATTTTATGTTTTTCAAATATATCTAAGGCCTCAAAACCATCACTAGCTTGAATAACAGTAAATCCATAATGTTCCAATAACTGAGACAAATAATCCCTATTTTCTAAAATATCATCTACTACTAAAATATTATAGTCATAATTTGAAGGTATTAAATCTATCTTCTGAATAGGCTCTTGTTTTTTTATTTTTTGAGCTGAACTTTTTTCAAACTCTATACTAAAATAAAAACTAGTTCCAACATTTACTTCACTTTTTACATAAATATTTCCACCAAATAAACTAATCAATTCTTTTGTAATAGCTAAACCTAAACCAGTACCATTTTTATTGTAATTTTGAGTTTTTATTTGCTCAAATGGTTTAAATATAATCTCTAAATTCTTTTGTTCAATTCCAATTCCTGTGTCATGTATTTCAAAAAATAATTTATTCATTTTTGCATAGATTACTAAAGTTATTGAACCATTTTTAGTAAATTTTACAGAGTTACTTAGAAGATTTATTAATACTTGTTTTAATCTTTGTTCATCACTATAAATGAAATCTGGTACATCAACACTTTTATTCACTTTAAATTTACAACCATTTGATTTTGCTCTTTGGTCTATGATTGAAACTACTTCATCTAACATATTTTCAAATGAAAAATCACTTTTTTTAATTTCAATTTTTCCTGCTTCTATTTTAGAAAGTTCTAGTATTTCATTTATCAATCCTAACAGATAATTTGCACTTTTAGAAATTACATTTAGATTCTCTTTTTCTTTATTTGATGTGTTTTTAGATTTTTTTAATATAGAAGTAAATCCCAAAATAGCATTTAAAGGAGTTCTTAATTCATGGCTCATTCTAGCTAAGAATGCTGATTTTGCATGATTTGCACTTTTTGCTTCATTTACTGCAACTTCAAGTTGATGTTCCCTTGTAATAAGTGTTTTTGTATTTTCTTTAAAGACTTCAACGGAACTTAGCATATCAGATATCTCATCATTGTATTGAGTTTTTGGTATTTCTACATTTGTGTTATTGTTTGAAAGTTCTAACATTATGTTTCTTAGGGATTGTATTGAATATATAATTCTAAATAAAATCACAAAAAATGAAACCACAAGCATAATAGTTGAAAAAAGTACTGCGACATTTACAAAAAATTCTAATTTTTTTACATATACTTTAGCTTCATTTACTCTTTGTTTTGTTCTACTTTCAAAGGCTTTATAAAACTGATCAAGTGGTTTCATAATTCTTATTTTGGCTTGATGATACTCTTGAGAATGCATAATTTCCCTTGCTAATTTAAAATTAGGCTCACCTTTTATAGTGTAGTTTCCATCTTTATCTTGGAATATTCCTTTTACAGCATTCATAGCTTTTGTTTCTAAGTTAGTGAGGTCATCTGATTCATTTTGAGAAGTTATAAGCATATTTAACTCCTCTTGAGTAAAGTTAGATTGTTTCATAAGTTGTCTAAGAGAAATTTGTTCACCATCTAAATTAGGTTTAGATCCATCAACTGCTAAAAAATCCCAAAAAATACCTTTATATCTTTTCGGTCGTGGTATTTTTCCATTTCTTATATCAAGTACCATATTAAATTGCTCTTCAAACATAGGATTACCTGTAATTACATATGTTCTAGCCATTCTTGTTAAGTCATCACTACTTTGTCTTAATTCTTGAGCTAAAAGTAAAGAGTTGTATTGAAGTTCATAGGCATTTTCTAGTTCAACTGTTGCTTCTTGATATTTACCAATTAAAATACCTACTATAAACAGAAATGTTACATTTAATACAAACAAAAGTACAAAAAGATTTTTTAATTTCATTTTGGTAGGACCCTTTACCTTATTTATAGAAATATTTGATTATTATTCCCTAATATTACCGATTATTAGGGGATAAATAATTAAACAGATGAATAAAAAATATACAATACTTATTATTGATGATAAAGCTGAAAACCTTCAACTTCTAAAAGAAATATTAAAAGCTGAAAACTATGAAATAAAAGCAAGTACAGATGCGAATTTTGCAATTAAATCAGCAAAGATTTTAAAGCCAGACTTAATACTTCTTGACATAAAAATGCCCCTTCAAGATGGTTATGAAATATGTTCAATAATAAAAAAAGATAAAGAATTAGAAGATATCCCAGTTATTTTTATAAGTGCCCTTGATGATGTAGAAAGTAAGGTAAAAGCCTTTGAAGAAGGTGGAGTTGATTATATAACTAAACCTTTTGAAAAAGAAGAAGTAATTGCTAGAGTAAAAACTCAACTAGAAATATCTTCAAGTAAAAAACAAATTCAAAACCTACTAACTCAACAAGATTTTTTCCTAAAAAAAATCATTCATGAAATAAACACACCCCTAAGTATTATTTCACTAAACATTGATAATTTAGTAAATAAACAAGGACCAAATGAGAACTTTGAAGCTATAAAAGCTTCAACTAAATCTTTATCTTCTATTTACAATGATTTGTATTATTTAGTCAAAAAAGAAAAAATTGAACATGAAAAGAAAGATATAAATATTTCTAAATTCTTATCAAAAAGAATTATGTTTTTTGATGAAATGGCAAATGTAAAAAATATTGATATAGATTTAAGTATTGGTCAAAACTTTGTTTTATCTTTTAGTAATTATGAACTAGAAAGAATTATTGATAATACTATTTCAAATGCTTTAAAATACTCTTATGAAGATTGTTTTGTAGATATTGTTATTGATTTTGATGAAGATAAGCAGAAATTTTTTATAGAAGTTATTGATGATGGAATGGGAATTGAAAAACCAAATGAAGTTTTTAATGCCTATTATCAACAAAAAAATGAAAACAAGGGTTTAGGTTTAGGACTTAATATTGTTAAAGAAATTTGTGATAAGTACAATATTGAAATAATAGTTTCATCACAAGAAAACAATACAAGTTTTAAATACCTATTTCCTAAAAATCTTACAAAAGAAGAAGAGTAGCCTTATGAAAATATTTATTTTAGAAGATGATTTTGCCCTTAATAAAATTATTAAAAAATCACTGCAAGATTATGATTTCATAGTTGAAAGTTGCTTTGATGGATATAAAGCAATGGACACTATTTTAAATAACTCATATGATTTATATGTATTAGATTTAAATGTTTTAGGTTTTGATGGTCATGAAGTTTTAAAACATATCAGAACCCAAAATCAAGAAGTTCCAGTAATCATAATAAGTGCTCAAGTTGATATTGATAATATCAAAAAATCCTATGATTATGGATGTAATGATTATATTAAAAAGCCATTTTTATTTGAAGAACTACTTTTAAGAATTGAGTATCATTTAAAATCACTTATGCCTCAAAAATCAAAAAATGAAATCATAGATTTAGGAAACAATCTAAGCTTTGATTTAATTAAACAAAAACTCTTTAAATTTGACCATGAAATAGAACTAAGCATAAAAGAAAAACTTCTTTTAACTCTTTTGGTAAAAAACCTAAATAAAGTAGTTACAAATGAAGAAATACACGAGTACGTATGGGATTCAAAGGAACTTGAAGCTGTAAGTATGAGAAGTATAGTTCATAAAATAAAGAAGAAATTAGTAAATGGAATGGTAGTAAATATTCGTGGTGTTGGATATAAACTAGTTACTATTTAAGAATTTTTCAAAAAATCACTGTGTGCTTTTGGGGACATACCAAACATTCTTGAGTATTCTCTACTAAACTGTGAAGCTGACTCATAACCAACTTCAAAAGCAACAGTTGAAGCATCCAAATTTTTAGTAGTTAATAGTTGTTTTGCTTCTTCTAATCTAATCTTTTTTTGATATTGTAATGGACTCATTGTAGTTAGTTTTTTAAAGTTTTGATAAAAAGAGGCTTCACTTATTCCTATTTCTTTTGATAATAAACTCATATTTATTGATTCATTGAAATTTTCTTTTATTTTACTAATAGCTTTTACAATTTGATTTGTTAAAGTGCCTTCTGAAACATAGTTTGTCAAAAAATCTCTATCATTTTGAAGTAATACAAATATAATCTCTTTTTTAATCAAAGGATACATAAAATCGATTGTTTCTTGTGATTTATCTAATAGTTTTACAAGCCTATAAACTGGGTCTATAATAGTTTCATCAAGTCTATTAAAACAAAAGGGAATATCATCTTTTTTAGATTTAGATGATGATTCAAAATTTGTCTCTTTTATAACTTCATAAATCTCTTCAAGACTAAAAGTCAAAACCAAAGATACATAAGGAATATCCTTTGAAGCTTTTACTATCTTTACATTTGCAGGAATATTTGCACAAGTTAAAAGATATTGAGATGGAGAATAACCATACATTTTATCATCAAAACCAACAGCTTTTTCACCTTGCAAAGCCAAACATAAACATGGCTCATAAATGATACTACTAAACTGTGAAATCTCTTTTGTAGTATAAAATTTTAATGATGGAATTTTAGTATCTATTAGACCATCACTAAGTCCATTAGTTTTGCAATAGTTTTCTATTTTTGATATTAAGTTTAAGTGGTGTATTTGTTTATTCATTTTAGCTCCAAAAATGAAGTATATCTTAAATTTATAGAAATAGGCAAGAATTATATATAAATAATCTATCCAATTTAAAAAAACTTTTATACAATATAAACGTAGAAATCTAAAATGTATAGGAAAGATTATGAATGCAATTTTTATAGATAATAAAAAATATGAAGTAAAAGATATACCTCAAGATACGCCAGTATTGTGGGTATTAAGAGACCATTTAAACCTAACTGGAACAAAGTTTGGTTGTGGAGTTGGTATGTGTGGAGCATGTACAGTAATGCTAGATAATCAAGCTATTAGAAGTTGTCAAACTCCCCTTAGTGATGCAATTGGAAAAAACATTACAACAATTGAAAACAAAGAAGATAAAGAATTAAATAGTTTAAGAGTAGCTTGGAGAGAACACGATGTTGCTCAATGTGGATATTGTCAAGGTGGACAATTAGTAAATGCAGCTGGCTTATTAAAAGCAAATTCAAACCCAAATGAACAAGAAATAAAAGATGCAATGCAAGGAAATATTTGTAGATGTGGAACTTATAACAAAATTCTAACAGCTGTTTCTAGTGTGGTAAAAGGATAAAAGATGACATTAAATAGAAGAGAATTTATAAAAAATAGTGCCTTAGTTAGTGCTAGCTTTGTTATAGGTTTCAACCTTCCAACTAAAGGTATGGCTGCAAAAGTTGAAAAGAAAAAAGAAGTTATTGAACCCAATGCTTTTATCAAAATTGAACCTGATAATAAAATTACATTTTATCTAGGTCAAGTAGAGATGGGACAAGGTGCATATACTGGAATTGCCATGTGTATTGCTGATGAACTTGATGCAAAATGGGAAGAGATTATTTTTGAACCAGCTCCTGTAAAAGATGTGTTTAATATCCCTGGAATGCCTATGATGTTAACGGGTGGGTCTATGAGTATCAAAACTCAACAAGCAAGAGTAAGAACAGTTGGAGCTACTTTAAGATATATGTTAAAAACAGCAGCTGCTAAAAAATGGCAAGTAAGAATCTATGATGTTACAACAAAAGACTCTTTTGTAATCAATAAAAGAACAAAAGAAAAACTATCTTATGGTTCTTTAATTACTGATATACAAGATATGAAAATACCCCAAGATGTAAAAATCAAAACTGAAAAAGAGTATAACTTAATAGGGAAAAGAGTAAAAAGACACCCTATTGAAGTTGAAGAAAAAATCACTGGAACTGCAAAGTTTGGAATTGACGTTAGACTTGATAATATGAAATACGCATGTCTTGTTCAGCCAAGGGTATTTGGAGCGAAAATCAAAAGTTTTGATGATTCAAAAGCAAAAAATATGCCTGGTGTTTTAAAAATCAAACAACTTCCAAATCAAAAAATTGCTGTAATCGCTGATTATTGGTATCAAGCAAAAAAAGCTAGTGAAGCTATAAAAGTTGTTTGGGATAATGGTGAGTTTGAAAAAATATCCAATGATGATTTAATAAAAATACATGAAGATTATTTAAATAAAGAAGATTTACCGGTTATGAAAAAAGATGGTGATGTTTCAAAAGCCTTTGATGAAGCTTTTAAAACTGTTGAAGCACAATATTACTTCCCATATTTAGCCCACGCACCAATGGAGCCTTTAAATTGTACAGTACATCATAAAGGAAATAAAGCATTTATGAGTGTTGGTGGACAATTTCAAACTCTTTACAGAGCCACTTGTGCAAAACTTTTAGGACTAAAACCTGAAGATGTAGAGTACTATAATAACTATTTAGGTAGTAGTTTTGGTAGACGGGCAAATCCATCGGCTGATTTTGTGATTGATGCTGTTTATGTGGCTTCAAATGAATCTTGGCCAGTTCAAACTTTATGGACAAGAGAAGATGATATTAAAATGGGTTATTTTAGACCTATGACTGTTGATAAGGCTAAAATGTCTGTAAATAAAGATGGGAAAATAACAGCATTTAAAGCTACTGTTGTAAATCAATCACTTGTTAAAGGAACTCCCTTTGAAGGCTTTATGTTCAAAGATGGAATTGATGCAACACAAAGAGAAGGATTAGAATCTCATCCATATAATATTCCTAGCCATGATTTAAAATCATTCTGTCCTGATTTACCTATATCAACACTATGGTTAAGATCAGTGGGTCACACTACAAGTGCCCCTGTTGTTGAAAATATCGTTGACCAAGCTGCAATTGCATCAGGTATTGACCCAATTGACTTTAGAATTAAAAATATGAATAATCCAAGATATATAAAGCTTTTAGAAAATGTAGCTAAACAATCAAATTGGTATAATAGAGAAAAAAACAGTGGTTACGGTGTTGCTATTGCAGAATCATTTGGAAGTATCGTTGCTTATGTTATAAAAATAAAAGTTGAAAATAATGACTACAAAGTTCAAAATGTTTGGGCTGCTGTTGATTGTGGAACAGCTATAAATCCCCTTGGAATTGAAAACCAAATTGAAGGTTGTGTAAACTTTACAATGGGATATATAAAATCAGCACAAATTACTTTTAAAAATGGAGCAGTACAGCAAAACAATTTCTATGATTATGAAGTAAATAGAATTACAGATGCACCTGATAATATCAAAGTAGAAATAATAAACTCAGGTGAAAAAATGGGAGGAATTGGAGAAGTTGGAGTTCCACCAATGTTTGCAGCAATCATAAATGCACTTTATGATGCAACAGGAAAAAGATATACTAATTTCCCAATTAAATTAGGTTAAGAAATGTTTGAAAACAAGCAATATTTAGAGTTTATAAAACAATGTAAAAAAGATTTTCCAGCACATAAGTGGGAAAAAAGCAATCAAATTTTACAAAATATAAGAGGTGTAAAAGAACCTGAAGAAATTGAACTAATACAAACTGCTTGTAATATTACAAACAAAGGTTTTAGAAGAGTTTTACCTTTTATAAAACCGGGTATTATGGAATTTGAAATTGAAGCTGAATATATGCACGAATTTTTAAGAAACCGTTCTAAAGGTTTTGCATACACTCCAATTATTGGCTCGGGTTATAGCGCATGTGTTTTACATTATATTGAAAATAATAAAGAATGTAAAGATGGTGA
>CAKZOX010000167.1 GCA_937138295.1 uncultured Campylobacteraceae bacterium | reverse complement strand
AACATTAAGTAATGATATCACCACTGACAATGATCAAACCTATACGGCAGCAGGGGGAGTATTACTAGGTGCTAATGTTACCTTAACAGCAACGAGTTCAGATATTTTATTCTCTGGAACTGCAAGTACTGTGGATAGTACGGGTAGTACTAGAACCTTAACGGTTAGTGCAAATGAAATAGAATTTGATGGAGCAGTTGGTGGCAATGCAGCGTTGGGTGCAATTGGTATCACAGGTGCTCTTGATTTAGATGCCGCAATTACAAATGCAAGTTCATTATCTGTATCAACAACATCTAACCTTGGAGCCAACGTTACCACATCAGGTACACAAACTTATACGGGTGCTGTTACATTAAGTGCTGATGTAAATTTAACAGGTTCAACTATTACCACAAATAGTACTGTTGCAGGGGGCACAAATAATTTAACAGTAACAGGTAATGCTGTATTTGGTGATGGTACAGCAGATACTGTAACCGGTGTTGCTGTATTAGATATTACTGGAAACACTACTATTCACACTGATACCATTACTACTTCTTCAACACAAACGTATGGAGATGCAACATCAGATACCATTACGATTGGTGCTGCAACCACATTAACAACTACCAACTCTCAAATTACATTTAGTGGTACGGTAGATTCAGAAACTTCTGAAACGAATAATCTAACATTAGATGCTAAAGCTTCAATAGTAGCAGATCTTGTAAAAAATGCTGGCGAAGGTGCTGCAGAAGGTAACCAAGCTCAGTATGCATATGAATATATTGATAACCCAGACGCACCTAATTATACAAATGCTAATCAACAAATTCAATCTGGTAATAGTATTTTAGCCAATGAGGCTGTAGAAGATAGATTTAGACCTGAATTTAAACCATCCGCTGAGGTTAAGTTAACATATAACATTCCTACTGGTGGTAGTCTATTTGGAGGTAGAAGAAGAAGTAAAACACCTGATGAATTAGATGAAGAGATATCAGTAAGAGAAAGAAAGCCTAAGCCTGAAAAAGAACCTAAACCTAAAAAAGAACCTAAGCCTGTAGAGGTTGATGAATGGGCAAGACATCCTAGATGGTTAAAGTATGGTGGAGAAGAATTAGACTTAGGTAATATAAATCCAAATTCAAGATATGGTAAATGGCTTACTGAAAAAGTTTCTTCTGGTAAATATACATATGATTCAAAGTTAAATAAGCTAATGCCAAAAGCTCAACCTGGCATAGAAACAAAAACAAATTCACTAGATCCTTTAGATATAAAATCACGGATTAGTAATATGATTGAAGGTAAAACACAAGAGCAAGCCGCGTCAGAAGCTGAAGCAGCTAGAATTAAGGAAGCTGCAGAAGCTGAAAGAGCTAAACTTAAGGAAGCTATAGAAGCTAAACTTTTTAAACCAGAAGTTAAACCTGAAGATCCTGATAAAACATCTATAGGTTATTATGGTGACACATTTTATTTAGCGGATAATAGAAAAATTAATGCAGCTTCAGGTGAACCTATAGTTCCAACTAGAGATTTATTTGGAGGAAGATATAGTAGAGATGTTGCAGAAGATATAATAAAAACTTCTAAAAATGCTAAACAAGATCCTTATACAATGCTTGCAATAGCATTACAAGAAACTTTGTTAGGAAAAAATGATAATAATTTAGGTCATATTAAAGATCCTATGTCAGACTCAATGCCTGAAGATTATATATATTTCTTTCAAAATAAGCAAGATGAGTTACGTAATAATGAAGATTTTGACTATGACAATCTTTCGGAGTTGCTTAAGATCCAAGCTTATAACGGTTTAGGAACAGTTTATCCTCATACAGAAGAAGATTATCACGGTCATGCAATGGATTATATCTATGGAGTACCATTAACAGGAGAGGGTATTAACATGAAAGAAAATCCTTTGTATGGTAAAAGGATTATTGATTTAAGAGATAATGTTCTTAAAAACAATGAGGCTATTAAGTTTCTTGTAGATAAATACTATAATGAAGACGGTGGTGAAACAGATCTTTATAAAGTTTATTCAGATTTTATTAATGGTGTTTATGATGACACTAACGATTATATAAGAGCTGAAGGTGTATATGATAAACTAAATAGAGTTCATTATAAAGAAGCTAAGGAGTCAGGCATGAGTATACCTAACTACATAATGACTAATGTTATAAAGTCATAGGTTTAAGTTTATTGGGTTATCTCCCTAATATTTTGTATATTAATATTGTAATATGGCAAGAAAAGGTTTAAATAAAAAAAGTTTACAAAACGGAATGGATCAGTCTTCTATGGATCCCGGACTAGTATCTGATGTTCAGACTATGCTTAATATGGGTTCTAGTGTAGAAGATGTAATAGTTACTTTAGCTAATGAAGGCTATGAGACTGATACAATTACAGGTCTTTTAATGAATGTTGGTTATACAGGAGATGATATAACAACTGCATTTTCATCTTTACAACAGCAACAGCAGCAAGCCTCTCAACAAGTTGAAGAAGTACAGGATAATGTTGATGGTTTACCTCAACAACAATTTGGTGGATCACCATCTTATAGAACTGCTGATCAGTTTATGAGAGGTGTAGAAGGAAGTGATTATTATGCAGATCCTTACAGTCGGTTTTTGCCTATGAATTTATTTTCAAGAAATAGCCCTGTTAGTCTTTTACCATTTATATCCACAGCTGCAGGTAGTTTATTTGGCGGCAAAGATAGAGATGGTGATGGTTTGATGGATGGTGTTTTTAGAGATAGAAAAGCTAAAAGAAATATTAACAAAGATAGATTTAAAAAAGATAGAAGAAATGAAAAGCAATTAGCAAAAGATCTTGCTAAATATTCTACTATTGATTTTGATTCTGCAACTGGTGAATATGATATAAACCTTTTATCAAGAGATCCAGAAAGGTATTTAAGTAAAAATAAAAAAGTAAGAGATGCATATTTAGAAAATGCAGCTCAGTCCGGTATAACACTTGAAGATTTTGTTAAAAGATTTTCTAAAAACAAACCTTCTGCTCAGGCATTGCTTGATTATAGAAAAGGTTTACAGTCAGGTGATATACCTGAAGGTACAAGTTATGGCATCAGTCCTGAAGGAGTAGAATCCTCATATATGGATATGGGAGATAATCCATATCTATATAATACAATGATGGG
The DNA here is from genome assembly GCA_937138295.1 of uncultured Campylobacteraceae bacterium. GTDB lineage: Bacteria > Campylobacterota > Campylobacteria > Campylobacterales > Arcobacteraceae > JALRJW01. The sequence continues at coordinate 2,063 of CAKZOX010000167.1, read as the reverse complement.
TTTAAATACTTTACGTAATCAAACTGCGGAAAGAGAATTTGATATACAAAGTCAAATAGACGCTGCAGAGCAAGCTAGAATTGATGAAGTAAGAGCCGTAATGAATGATCCTAATGCTAATGTAGCTTCTCCAGGTTTTGCACAGTATCAGCAAAGAAAGAAAAAGCATTTTAGTACAAAAAATTATCTAGATGGTGCATACGAAGGAATGAATGAAAACTCTGGTGAAAGAGAAATACCCATACAGGGTTCTTATAGTTATACAAATCCAGGTGCATCAGTAGGTCGATCTGCATTTGAAAATATTTATAAAAACAGAGTTGCCGATACTGCAGATGGGCCAGATACGGGGTTGGAATATTTAAATTATCAATATGTTAACAATCCTAATTCTGATGCATATAGTGTAGATAACCCCAACGCACCTACACTACAAAATCCAATGGGTAATCAAACTACTAGAATTGACAAAATAAGAGCAATCCTGAATGATCCTAATTCTAATGTAGCTTCCCCACGTTTTGCAGAAGAAAGAGAAAGGGCTAGAGATGGATTGCAGGATATGCCTGGTTTTTTTGATCCATCACAAAGTCGTTTTAATGAAATTAATGAAAATATAGATGGTACTGGATCACTGCTTGAAAGAACATACAAAGGTTATAGGACTAATGATACAGAACCTGGCGATAAAGATAAGTGGTATGAAATTACAGGTGTAGAAAGTCCTAATCCTGATGTATATAGTGTATATAACCAAAACACAAACCCCTTTATAGACAGTAGAGGTTCTAGATCACCTGTAGATTTTATTCAATCTGTAAATTTATATAATGACCTAATGCAAAGCGGGGCAATGTCTAATAATCCATTGCTTGAGGGCAATGCTAATGCTATACGTAACTATCTAGCACAAATGAATGCCAATGCTGATGTTGGATTACGTGCTAGAGGGTTAGGTGAAGATGCTGGTTCTAGTATTATACAGTCTAAAACTTATGATGATGATCCTACAAATGATGATTTAGAGTATGTACTTGGACCTTTTCGATATGTAGCTGCTGGACCAGGAGTACCAAGAGGAGGTGCTATGGTTAATGCAGGACAAGCTTTTGGTGATCAAACAGCCACAGGTTTTGTTGGGCCAAGAGGTGTTATACATGATGGATCTAAATATGGAATGGACTTTAATCCAAAATGGAATTATAATTATGTAAATAAATTTGCAGACAAATTAAAGTTTGAAGAAGATTTTGCAAATGATCCTCTTTTTGAATATTATGAAGGAAGAAAATTACCTGTTAAACAGCAACGTAAAACTGGTGGTGAGTCATTAGATGCATATCAGGTTGGAGATGAAGTTATAAACGCACTACAACAATTTACGCAAAGCTATCCTGACACTAATCAACTTCAAAATCAATTTAGTGAAGCTGGCACAATGGATTGGGCTGATACTTTAGACATTCAAAATCAAGTATCTGCAAACCAAAGAGCTGCTTCAACTCAAGGTTTACCTAGACAAGATCAAGCAGATACATTCTCTTTTAGAAATGCATTTGCTACAGGAGCTATGGATAATAAAATGCAAGACTACTATGATGGCCTAGAAGGTTTAGCTAATGAAGATGAGCTAACCGCATTATTGCCGGAAGCTGAAAACTTTGATCCTGGTATACCTATGGGACCTATGACAGTTTATCCTGGTTTAGATAATAAGATGGTTGATAAAACTATGGATGAAACTATGTATGAAGCTGTTGATGAAACTGTTGATGAAACTATGGATGAAACTGTTGATGAGAGCGGTTTAACAAGAAAACAAAAAAGAGCACTTAGAAGAGAGGAGAAAGGAACACTTGGGGAAAGAATAAATGCTAAGGGTAATAAGTTCTTAGATAGAATGATAGATGGTAGATTTGCTGATGTTGCTAGTACTATAGGAACAATTGGTGTTGAAGGTGCTAATATATTTAATCAATTTGCTGAAAATGCTAAAGTTATTCAAGCTAGGGAAGATCTTAAAACATTAGGTAGTTCTGAAAGAAAAGGAGTTTCATATAGAG
>CAKZOX010000166.1 GCA_937138295.1 uncultured Campylobacteraceae bacterium | reverse complement strand
TTTTTTGATGGTGCAGATGTTGATGTATTACCTTGTACAGTTGATTCAAATACAAGATTAAATGACTACACAAGTGCGGCTAAAATGCTTAAGCTTAGTGAAGAAAATGAAGTTGATATGTTAAATGGTTATCCTTTAGTAAACCATGGATATAGAACAACTAGAAAAATGATGACTCATTTTAATAAACCAATTTCATTAAGACATGGAACACCTGATGCTAGGCTATTAGTTGAAACAGCAATTGCTTCTGGTATCTTCGAAATTGAAGGTGGTCCAATTACATATCTTTTACCTTATTCTAAAAACTTCCCACTTGATAAAGCATTTTTATATTGGAAATATGTAGAAAGAGTTTGTGCAAATTACTCTGTTTTAAATGAACCAATAAATAGAGAATCATTTGGTCCTTTAACAGCTACACTTGTTCCACCTTGTGTAACTATTGTTATTCAACTTTGTGAAATGCTTTTATCACTTGAAGAAGGTGTAAAATCATTCTCTGTTTCATTCTCACAAACTGGTTCAATGATTCAAGATATAGTTACAGCTAAAGTTTTAAGAAAACTTGCTCGTCATTATGCTGAAGAAATCAATTGTGGTGATGCTGATATTCACTTAGTTTATCACCAATGGATGGGTGCATTCCCTGCTAATAAAGATTATTCAGAACAATTAATCAACACAGCAACTATTATTGCCATGATGGTAAAAGCTGATAAAATTATCACAAAAACTAGAGATGAAGCTTTTGGTATTCCAACAAGAGAATCAAATGCAAAAACAGTAGCTAATACTCAATATACATTAAGAATGCTAAACGGTATTCCAGATATCACAGATGAAATGGAAGAAGAGATTTTAACTGAAGAAGTTATGAGTATCATGGAAGCTGTATTTAATGATAAAGCTGACACATTATGGAGAAAAGTATTTAACTCGATTAAATCAGGAGTTATAGATTGTCCTTACTCTCCTCATATTATTAACCATAACGAAGTAGTGACAGTTAGAGATAAAAATAAAAACATCAGAATTATCAAAAAAGGTAACTTACCTATTTCTGATAGATGTTTTGAATATGAAAAATCACAATGTGATTTAAATAAAGATGCATCATCAATTGTAAATGATATTATTCACGATATAGGAATTATGCAATGGTAGAAAATAAATTATTAGTAGATGTTGGAAGTACATATTTTAAAGTATGTGCAAACGGAAATGTAGAGCAACATTTTAGAGACTTCAATAAAGATATTTTTGATGACTTAACTAGTAAATGTGGTGATACTATAACTAAATTTGAAAAAGAAAATGTTTATATTTGTTCTTCAGCTAATGGTGGTTTAACAACATTAATCATAGGAATTACAAACTCTTTTTCTTTAAAATACGCTACAAATATTGCTTATAATTCAGGTATAAATATTATCAATACTATTTTATTTCAAGATATTGAAGAAGCTTCAATTCCAAGTGATTTAATTGATGTAGTAATATTAGTTGGTGGAATTGATAGTATTAATAATGTATTTGATGATAGATTATTTAATTTCTTAGGAAATTTAAGATATTCAAATATCGTTTTTGCAGGAACATCTCAAGATGCTGATTATTTAGAAAGTAAAATTGAAAACTTAGTTGTAGTTGATAATATCATCAATAATAAACTTCACGTAGTTGAAGAGCCATTAAAAAACTATTTAACTAATCTTTATCAATCAAATATTATGGGTAAAGAAGATATCAAACACTTATATGATTTAACTTCAAATCAAATCTACTCAACTCCATATATTGTAAATAAAACATTACCATTAATTGATAGTAAATTTGCAGCTGTAAATCCATTTATTTTAATTGATATTGGTGGAGCAACAACTGATATTCACTATTCAAAAGATTTATCATTTGATAATATGGTAACTGAAAATGAATATGATAGGTTAGTATTTAAAAAACTTGGAGTATTTAAATCAAGGGAATCTTTAATTTATGCTGCTAAAAACAATGAATTTGTATATGAATTATTAGCACATTTAAAAGTAACTGAAAACATTTTCAATGAAGAAAGTAGTAAAGCTACAAGAATTTTAATGCAACTAGCTATTTTCTTAGTTTTATATAAAGTTAGTGAAGCACACCCACAATATATAAAATTAAAGTTAAATTTACTAAAATCAATAGTATTAACAGGTGGTATAACAAAAGTATTAAGTTTTGAAGAAGCTGAAGATATTATTTCATTCTTCTACAAAAAAATCTTATCTTCTGATATTCACCCATCAATTATCTTAGATTCAAATTATGATATTTGGACTCTTGGTATAACACAACAATAAAAGGTTTAAAAATGTCTATTAACTGTATTAGAACACTAATTGAAGATGCAAATATTTCTCACCCAAATAAAGTTGCTGTTAAATTTGGAGCAAAAGAAATTACTTATGCTGAATTAACACATAAAGTTAATCAAGTTGCATATTACTTATCAGAATTAAACCTTAAAAAAGGTAGTAGAATTGGAATATATTCAAATAAAGGTATTGACCAAGTTATCGCTATTTTAGCTGTTTTATCTACTGATTATGTACTTGTTCCTTTAACAAGACTTTTAAAGCCTGAACAAGTTGAATATATGATAAATGACTGTGATGTAAAATGTATCATTACTGATAGAGTTAAGATTGAATCAATTGAAGAGATTAATTTTGACGGTCATTTAATTTCTTATGAAACTACTCATAAAGATTTACCATCATTTGAAGAAATTTATAAATATTACAATAAAGATTACAGCTGTGAAATAGCAGGCCATGATAATGCTGTAATTACATATTCATTTGGTTCAAGTGGTAAACCAAAAGGAATTGTAATTTCACATAGAAATTTAATTGATAGTGCAAGGGTTGTATCTCAATATCTAGATTTAAAAGAAGATGATGTGATTTCTGGTCTTTTAATTTTTAATCTAGATTATGGATTAAATCAATTATTCTGTACACTTTATAAAAGAGCAACATTAGCTTTACACAGATTTGTATTACCTGGTGATTTCTTTAACTATATTATCAATGATAAAGTTACAGTTTTACCTTTAATGCCTATAAATATCACTGATATGTTTGATGAAGATGCCCACAGATTACCAAGTGCTGAATTACTTTCAAATGTAAGAATTATTACATCTTCAGGTGGAAATGTAACTGCAAAAATGTTGACTGATGTTGAAAAGTATTTTACAAATGCTAAATTCTTTTCTATGCATGGTTTAACAGAAGCATTTAGATCAACATACTTAGACCCAAGTCAATTAAAAATAAGACCAGATTCAATTGGTAAACCAATTCCTGATGTTGAATTATATGTAATTGATGAAAATGGAAATGAATGTGCACCAAGACAAACAGGTGAGCTTATTCATAGAGGTGGATATATCTACAAAGGTTTCTGGAATGCACCTGAACAAACAAATGCTAGATTTAAATCAATTGATATCTTAAAAAATGTAATTGAACTAGAAGGTCAATTAAGAGATGAGGTTGTTGTAAAAACAGGTGATTATGTTTATAAAGATGAAGAAGGATACTTTTATTTTGTATCTAGACATGATGATATGATTAAAACAAGAGGATTTAGAGTAAGTCCTTATGAAATCGAATCAGTTGTTGAACAAAATATCCCAGAAATTGAAAGATGTGCAGTATTTTCTATTCCTAATGAAGATATTGAAGAAGAGATTGTTCTTGTTTATAGTGCAGCTACTCAAATTACATCAAATGAAATTTTATTTGAATTAAAAAAACACTTAGCATCATATATGATTCCTGAGAAAATCATTTATAAGAAATCATTACCTTTAATTCCATCTGATAAGAATAAAGTTAATAAAGATACTTTAAAAAAAGAGTTACTAACTAAGTAACTCTTTGATATAATTAGTTAATCAAAAGTTAACACAAGGGTATCAAAATGAAAAAATTAATCTTAGCTCTTGCAGTAATCGCTACTGCATCATATGCTAATCCATATGCAAAATGTGTATCATGTCATGGTGCAAATGGTGAAAAAGTGGCTCTAGGAAAGTCAAAAATTATAAAAGATATGACTAAAGCTGAATTCATCGCTTCTATGAAAGGTTACCAAGATGGTACTTACGGAAGATCTACAAAAGCAATTATGCAAGCTCAAGCAAAAGGTTTAAGTGATGCTGATATTGAAGCTATGGCTAATCAAATAGCAAAATAGCTATTAACCTCTAGAAACATTTTAGCACTAGCTAATGATGTTTCTAGAAACAAATTTAAAACTTAATTCAAAATCTAACAACTTTATTTTTTCCTGTATTTTTTGCATAATTTAAGGCCTTATTAGTGCTTTCTAGTAATTCGTTACTATCTTTGATTTCACTATAAAACCCAATACCAATACTTACAGTAATGTTTATGTTTCCTTTGTTTGTAAAAATACTGTGGGAACTTATACTTTCTCTTAAATCATTTAATCCTTTAATTAAATCTTTTTCATTTAAAAAAGAAAATAAAGCAAACTGTCCACCGCCATATCTATAAGCAGTTGAGTTTAAAACACCACTGTATCTCTTAATTTTGTCTGCTAAATGAACTAAAACCATATCCGCTATACTGTAACCATATTTACTATTTATATCTTTGAAATTATCAGTATCAATAAAAACAGCTGAAAGAAAGCTAGAATTACTTTGATTTGTAAACACTTTTAAATCTTCATTCATTTTTTTACGATTACTTAGTTTTGTTAGTTCATCAGTATTTAAATTATGTTTTAATTCTTCCCTTTCTTTTAATAGTTCTTGAATAAGTAAATCTTTATAATCTGTTTTTAATTTTATGTTTTTTTGTTCTATTATTTCATTAATATGAAATATAAACTCCATAGTTTTTTGATTAAATTCTATATCTTGTAAACTTACAATTAATTTTGGATTTTCTTTATTTAAACCATTTGTCAGTTCTAGTTTATCAATTGATTTAATTTTATAGTTTAAAGTATCATTTTTATCTAAAAAAGGCTCAATTAACTCTTTTTGCCAGTATTTAGTTGATTTTTTTACAATAGTTTTACTTTTCTTCATAAGAATATCTTCAAATAAATCTTTTGAAATAGAAAGCTTGTACAAATTTAACCTTTTTTTATTAATTATACCCAAATACTTTTATTTGATAATTATTCAATTTAAGTATAAGTAAAACTTATTAATTTATTATAAGATTTTAAAATAAATATGATATAATTCTAAAAAATTTAATTAAGGATTAAAATTATGATATTAAGAGAAAAATTTTCTCCCACTTGCTTTTTAGCTGCATTGGGTGCAGGAGGACTATCAGTTTCATTTTTTATGTATTTAATGTTTCTAGTTCCACACCCTAAAACTCCACTTGCTACATTTGACTATGTATACCCTGCTTTACTTAAAGGAGATTGGTTGTCTTTTGTTGTAGGATTTTCTTTAGTATTTATACTTGTTTTTGCTTTTTTTCATTTCAAATTATTAATTTTTAACTCAAAGCAATTTTTAATGTATAAAAAAAGTGAAAACTATGAAAAACTACTTGGTAGTAATGCTGAGATTACTTTAATGGCAATTCCATTAACATTTGCTATGACAATCAATGTATTTTTTGTTTTAGGAGCTGTATTTGTTCCAGGTTTATGGGATATTGTAGAATATTTATTTCCATTTGCTTTAATTGGTTTCTTAGTTGTTGGTTTTTATGCATTAAAAATATTTTTTAATTTCTTTGCTAGAGTTATCATAAGCGGTAATTTTAACTTTGAACAAAACAATAACTTATCTCAAATGATTTCTATATTTGCTTTATCTATGGTTGCTGTTGGTTTTGCTGCACCTGCAGCGATGAGTCATAATTTAACTGTAAATGCAATAGGTTTTTTTGGTGCAATTTTCTTTGCATCGATTGCTTTACTTTTAATTTTTATTAAACTAACTATGGGTATTAAAAATATGTTTCAAAGTGGTATTTCAGTTGAAGCTGCACCTTCACTTTGGATAATAATTCCTATTTTAACTCTTTTAGGAATTACATTTGTAAGATTAAGTTTTGGACTAGACCACAATTTCAATACACCTTTAAATAAATCTTCATTATTTTTATTGACATCATTTGTTTTATCTTTACAAATAATTTTTGGTGTTTTAGGTTATATCGTAATGAAAAAACTAGGATATTTTGAAAAATACATTCACAGTGAAGAAAAATCTGCTGTGTCATTTGCTTTGATTTGTCCAGGTGTTGCATTTATGGTTTTTGGAATGTTTTTCATAAATTTAGGATTAACATATAATGATATTATTTCAAAATACTCAATTGCGTATTTTGTTTTAATGATTCCTTTTATGTTTATTCAATATAAAACTGTTTTATACTTCTTTAAACTAAACAAAAAATTTGCTTTCTAATAAATTTTAACAAATAACAAAAACTACTATGTTACAATCTTTGAATTAATTTCAAGGATTGTAATTTGTTTTTAAAAACATTTTTTATACTAATAACTGCCCTATTCTTTAGTGCCTGTTCAAATACTAAAACTCAACTACCAATATCATTTGACAATAAAGATTTCAATAACTTAACTTCAAAAGCAAATGCTAATTTTACAAAAGATTTAAAATCTAGTAAAAAAGAATTTTTAGAAAAATATTTTTGGGTTTGGAATTTAAAAGAGCTTACTTATTCAAAAAAAGAAGCAATGTGGGGTTTAGGATATAAAAATAGAAAAATATATCTTGAAAACCATAGAAGAGCTAGTAAAGAATGGTTTTCTATACAAATTAAAAACTCTAATTTTGAAAAGTATAACACCTTAAAACAAAAAGCAATAACACTAGTAAATACAAATTTAAGAGTTCTACCTACTGATTCTGTTTTGTTTTATAATCCCAAAAAACCTGGAGAAGGTTTCCCCTTTGATTATAATCAAAACTCTTTACTAAAAATCAACACACCTTTGATAGCATCACACTATTCTAAGGACAAAGCATGGGTTTATGTTCAAAGTTCAACCGCAGGTGGATGGGTTTATAGTAAAAATATAGCTTTTGTTGATGATAATTTTATTAAAGAATTTAAGACAAAAGATTATTATGTATCAATTTTTGAGAAATTCTTTTTATATGATAATGAGTTTAGAGAATATGTAAAAGTTGGTTCAATTTTTCCTAAAAAATATGGAAAATACATAATTGCTAAAAAACAAGACAATAACTATGCAAAAATTTATTTCACAGACATAAATAAAAGATTTGTCTCAAAATTCCCTTTAGAATTTAATCAAAAAAATATACAAAAACTTGCTTCACAATTTATTTATGAACCATATGGATGGGGTGGATTGAAAAACCATAGAGATTGTTCTAGCTTTACTCAAGACTTTTTTACAGTATTTGGAAAGTTTTTAAGTAGAAATTCTAGTGCACAAAAATCTAATGGAAAATATTTAAGTATAAAAGAACTTTCAAATGAAGCCAAAAAAGAATTCATTAGAAAAAATGCCGTTCCTTTTTCTACTCTAATATACTTAAGAGGTCATATTATGCTTTATATAGGGATTAAAGACAATGAACCATTAGTTATGCATAATATATGGAGTGTTAAATTAAAAGATAGGTTTGGAGAAGAATATAGACATATAATAGGCGAAACACAAATAACAACTTTAGAAGCAGGAAAAACATTAAATAATTTTGACGAAGAAAAAAACATTTTAAATAGAATCGAAGGAATCGTTTTACTTTAAATTTTGATATATTTAACTACAATATAATAACTTTTAAATCTATGGAGCTAAAATGGGTATTTCTTTTAATATATTTGATAAATTCAAATTCAATCCTGCAAATTATAGAGTTTTAATTGTAGAAGATTCTAAGTCATTGAATGAAGTAATCTACAACAAATTTCTAGAATTTGGTTATCAATGTTATAGAGCTGATACTTTAACTGAAGCGCAATCAATTTTAGAAAATAATTCCATAGATTTTTTATTATTAGATATTAACTTACCTGATGGTAATGGTTATGACATAATTAACAAATATTCACTTTCAAAGTTAAAAATATTTGTTCTAACAAGTCAAGATGATGAACAAATGAGAGAAATATCTTTTCAAAAAGGTGTAATTGATTACATTGTAAAAGATAGAAATTTCTTTTTAAAACTTGATGGAATTTCAGCAAATATAGAAAAAATCATAAAAAACATGAAATCAAATATTTTAGTAGTTGATGATTCAATTGTAATTAGAGAACAACTATCAGAAATACTAAAAAATAGAAACTACAATGTTTTAACTTTAGATAACGTAGATGATATTTTAGATACATTACAAAACAATAAAATTGATTTAATGCTTTTAGATGTAAATATTCATGATAAAAATGGAATTGATTTTTTAAATAGTAATAGATCTAAGATTATAGATGAATTAGATATTCCTGTAATTATAGTTTCAGGAAGTAATGATACTCATATAGTAAGAGAAGGCTTAAGAGCAGGTGCTAAAGATATCATTAGAAAGCCATATATTATTGAAGAAATTGTTTTAAAAGTAGATGTAAATATAGATTATAAAAGAAAACAAGACGAATTAAACTATTTTCAATTTACACTTGAACAATATAAACACACAATAGAAAAAAATCTAATTCTCTATACAGTTGATAAATATGGATTTATAAAGTCATGTAATCAAAATTTTACAAATTTAACTGGATATACAAAAGATGAAATTATAAAGAAAAACCATGAAATATTTAAATCTGAAAACGAAAAGTTTTATGTAACAACATGGAATCAAATTACTTCATCTAAAAAGTCTTGGAAGGGTTTAATTATAAATGCAAAAAAAGATGGAAAGCCTTATTTTGCTGAAACAGTTGTAAATCCAATTAAAAATAAACAAGGAGAAATTATAGAGTATATCTTTTTATTAAAAGATGTATCAAAGGAAAAACTTCTTGAAAATTACGTAAAAAAGCTTACATCACAAAAATAAATTTGTGATGTAAATTCACTTTTAAAATTTATCTTTTCTCAAATAAATAATTCTATATACCATCGGAACATAATATAAGTTAAGTATTGTTGCCCATAATATACCAAATCCTAAAGCTACAGCCATAGGTTGTAAAATCAAAGATTGACCAGATGCAAAAAATATTAAACTACTTAAACCTAATACTGTTGTTACAGATGTTAAAAGTATAGGTCTTAATCTCATCTTTGCATAGTAAACTAAATCTTTTAAGCTTTTAGCTTTTTTAATGAAGTCCATCATGATAATTCCATCATTTACAATAACTCCTGCTAATCCAACCATTCCTATCATACTTGGCATAGTTATATTTATTCCCATAATCATATGACCTATAATAACTCCTAAAATAGATAAAGGAATTGTTGAAATGATAATTAAAGATTTTACCATAGAATCAAACATCCAAACTAAGGCTATAAAGATTAATATAATAGCTATAATTGCAGCTTGTCCCATTTCCCTTTGTACTTTTTCATTTTCTTGTTGCTCACCTTTTATTTCTAAGAAAACATTATCTCTTAAATCTTTAAGGGTATTGTCAAGCTTTAAATAAACATCTGAAGATGTAACATCTGTTAATGAAGCAGTAACACTAATAATTTGATTAGAATCTTCTTTAAATATTTGTGAATATGCAGGAATTTTTATAAACTCTGCAATATCTTTTAATAATACCTTTGAGCCACTTGCAGTTGTAACTTCAAAATTATCTAAACTTTCTAAACTATCTTTGTCTTTACTTTCAAAAACCACATCAACAATACCATTTTCATCAAACATTTTTGAATATGAACTTTTCATATAATTAGGTCTTAATTCATTTAAAATAGATTGTTCAGTTACTCCTAGATTTTGTCCATATGAATTTACTTTGAATTTGATTTCATAGTTACCTACTAAAGCATCATCTGCAATATTTGAAACTCCATCTATTTTAAACAATGAATCTTTTAAAGTCTTTACAGCATCTCTAACCTTTTGATTATCTCCAAAAACAGCTATTTCTATATCATTTTTTACAATTCCTGTTTGAGGAACAAAAACTTTTATTTCATCAAATCTATCTGATTGTAAATCTTCTTGTAATATATCTTTTAATTTTATTTCAATATCTTGAGCACTAATTGTTCTTTTCATATTTTCATCATCATATTTAGGTGATAAGTATGGATTAATATAGATTTCAAAGAAATTTTGTGGAGCTCTTTCATAAAGATTTACAAATATTTGAAAATAAAATTCTTCATATTG
>CAKZOX010000165.1 GCA_937138295.1 uncultured Campylobacteraceae bacterium | reverse complement strand
GTTGATAGGCTATAGGTGTAAAGGCAGTAATGTCATAGCCGAGTAGTACTAATAACCCATAGACTTATGTACGCTTCCCGGTCGAAAGACCGGGAGACACTCTTTTAAATATTTTGATTATTACAATATTATTTTATCATATGTTAACTTATACAGTTAAATATTTTAACTGAAAAATTTAGGGTGGTTATAGCATTGGGGCTCACCTCTTCCCATACCGAACAGAGAAGTTAAGCCCAATAGCGCCGATGGTACTGCATTTATGTGGGAGAGTAGGTCGCTGCCTTTCTTTATTCTGATTATAATATCAGAAATTATAAACCTCATACTTTATAGTATGAGGTTTTTTTTATTTAAAATTTATAGTATGAAATAATATAATTATTTAGTTTCGTTATTGTTATTATACTATGTTTATTTGCATTAATGAAAAAACTGTTATTTATTTTTTATTTTTCAATATTTTCAAATTCAATGTTAAGCCAAATTGGAGGTGAAAATATATATCAGTTTTTAAACTTATCTAGTTCTGCTAGACAAATCGCTTTAGGTGGTGAAGTTTTAACTCTAATGGATGATATTAATCAACCCACTTGGAATCCTTCTACGATTAACCCTGAAATTGATGGGAAATTATCTGTTAACTATTCAAGTTTTTTAGCTGGTATAAATTTAGGATCTTTTTCATATGCTAGACTAATTTCTAGAAGATTTGGAACCATTCATGGTAACATTACTTATTTAGATTATGGGTCTTTAATTGGAGCTGATGAACAAGGAAATGAAACTGGAAATTTTAGAGCAAATGATTTAGCTTTATCTATTGGTTACTCTATTAATTTACCATGGACAAATTTATTTTTTGGAGCTAATTTAAAATTCATCAATTCTACAATATCTACTTTTTCTTCAACTGGTGTAGCTGTTGATTTAGCAGTTTTATATTATAGCCCTTACAAACCATATACTTTTACAATTGTTGCTAGAAATTTTGGGACTCAATTACAATCTTTTAATGGAACTAATGAAAAAATACCGTTTAAATTGGCTGTTGGAGCATCTTATCAATTAGAATACATACCATTAAAATGGTATCTAACTCTAGATAATCTTCAACAATGGGATGTATCCACTCCAAATCCATCTGAACAAACAACAGATTTAGAAGGTAATGTAACAGAACAAGAAATTAGTTTTTTAGATAATACCTTCAGGCATTTAATTGTTGGAGCTGAATTTTTTCCTGAAAGCTTAATCAATTTAAGATTAGGATATCATTTTAGAAGAGCAGCTGAATTAAAATTACAGAATGTTAGAACTTTTGGAGGTATTTCTTTTGGTTTTGGAATAAGAATGAATAGATTTAAATTTAATTATGCTTTTTCAAAATATCATTCAGCAACAAATGCTAGTACTTTTAGTTTAGAAATTGATTTGAATAATAGAAGATAATGAGTAAAAAAATTACAATTGCCATAGATGGTTTTTCATCAACAGGAAAAAGTACAATAGCTAAATTACTAGCCAAAAAATACAATTATATTTATGTAGATACTGGGGCTATGTATAGAGCTGTAACTCTGTTTGCAAATAAAAATAATTATGTGGGTGTAGACTTTTTAAGAAAAGAAAATTTAGTTTCTCATTTACCTAATATTTCTTTACAGTTTAAATTTAATAAAGATTTAGGTTTTGCAGAAATGTATTTGAATGGTGATAATGTAGAAAAAAAAATAAGAACATTAGAAGTATCTCAATTAGTTAGTAAAATAGCAGCAATTTCTGAAGTTAGAAAAAAATTAGTGGCAGAACAGCAATTGATGGGTAAAGATGGGGGAGTAGTAATGGATGGAAGAGATATAGGTACTGTTGTTTTTCCTGATGCTGATCTAAAATTGTTTATGACAGCTTCTGCTGATAAAAGAGCATTAAGAAGATATAAAGAATTAATTGAAAGAGGAGATAATGTAGATTATAATGATATTCTTTTCAATGTACAAGAAAGAGATAGAGTAGACTCTACAAGAAAAGATTCACCTTTAGTTAAGGCAGATGATGCAATTGAAATTGATAATTCTGATATGGGAATTAATGAGCAATTTGAGCTTATTTGTAATCTGATAGATAAAAAATTAGTTGAACTTTAAATTAGAATAAAAATCTTTCCAAGCCCAAAATTGAGCAACATAAGCTTTAGGAGATTCTAATTGTTCTCCTTTTCTATTTCCAGAAATTGCATACCCAAAGATATTCCAAATATTACCTTCATTATCGCTTAAAATATTAGGAAAATTACTGTCATTTAATAAATAAAATTCTAAATTATCTTTCTTATAATAGCTAGTTACAAAATATTTCTCTTCACTTCCTATAATAATAACTTCTTTATTATTTATAATCTTTGAGATTAATTTGGTTTTATTTTTAAATAAGTTATAAGAAAATAATTCTACTCTAGTGTTAATTTTTTCTTCAATAACTCCATAAATATATTGCGAATCTTGAGTTGTACTTAATTGAGGATCTGTTTCTCCAGCAGTTCTTTTAACATGATAATATACTTTAGCATCGTAGAAATATTCTTTTACAGTTTTCCAATTTGTCTCAATTAGGTTGTAATTTGAAATACTCTTTCCTGCATTTTCTTTACCAATATAAGTCATTAACATTTGTGACCAATAAAATTTTAGATCTTTATCAGCAGGAACCATATTATCTTTATATAAAAAACCAGAAGCTAGGATTTGATATATATTACCATCAATTTCTCTATTAAAACAAATGCCGCTTTTTGTTAAAGGACAATATGAAACAGCAATGTTATTATTATTAAAAACATCATTTATAACCTCAAAATGATTAGTAAAAAAATAAGGATAAACTCTTACTTCATTATTAAAACTAATTAAAGCAACTTTTTCATGATCAGAAAGTTTTTCAAAGTCTGAAACATTACCAAATTTAGGATTTACACTTAAATCATAAGTTTTTCCTCCACCTTTAATATCGTTTTTATCTACTATCCAAATAGAAGATTCTTCTTGTTCAATGTTAGATATTATTTCATCATTATTTGAAGTACAAGAAATGAATATGAATATTAGAAATAAGTAAAATAAGCGCATTTTAGTTTTTTAATTTGACGAAAAAAACAGATTTTGCTTACAATTTAAGGAATATTAAGATACTTATGTGTTTGTAGTGATATTTTCCATTTAGGATTTTTCATTACATAATCTACAATTAAAGAAGTCATTTTTTCTTTTTTACTCCATTCTGGCTGTAAAAACAATTCACAATTCTCGTTAACTTTTGCAGCTTGTTGTTCTGCAAAATCAAAATCATTTTTATTGTGAATTATCATTTTTAACTCATCTGCTTCTTTGTATACTTCTTCTAAAGGTAATTTTGTTTTTTTAGGAGAAAGGCAAAACCAATCCCATTTTCCAGAAAAAGAATAAGCACCAGAAGTTTCAATGTGAGTTTTTAAATTATTTTTTTGAAGAAGATTTGTTAAATAATCCATAGACCACATTAAAGGCTCACCACCAGTAACCACAACAGTATCAGTATACTTTTTTGCATTTTCAACAATTTTATCTGCTATGGTTGGTGGGTGTAAATCAGCGTTCCAACTTTCTTTAACATCACACCAATGGCAACCTACATCACAACCACCCACTCTAATAAAATAGGCAGCTTTACCTGTATGATACCCTTCACCTTGTATAGTATAGAATTCTTCCATAAGAGGAAGCATAATTCCTTTATCTACTAAATCTTTTGTTTTTTTATCCATTTATTTTCTTGCGGCTACAACTTCAATTTCAATTTTAGCTCCTGCAACTAAATTGGCTGCAAATGTAGTCCTTGCAGGTAAATTTTCCTTGAAAAAAGAACGATAAATTCCATTCATTTTAGAAAAATCATTGATATCAGCTAAAATTACGGTACATTTTACAACATCATTTAAAGTAAGTTTATGATATTCTAAAACATCTTTTATATTTAGAATAGCCTGTTCAGTCTCAGCTTCAATTCCACCTTCAGCTATTTTACCTGTTTTATGGTTTTTGCCTATTTGACCTGTTAAAAAGTATAAGTTATCTACTTGTACAGCATCTGAAAAAGGAACATTTTGTCTACTTTCTTCATGAGATTTATGATGTTTTACAACAGAAGTTTGCTCTTTTTGACATCTTAATTGAAACAGTAAAGAAACCAAGAATAGTATTTTTAAATAATTTTTCATAAGATTTTGATTTTCAGTACAAATATAATCACAATAAAAAAGAAAATATTTTATTCTAATTAGTTAATAATTAAGGATTTTTTGTAAATTTGCACTCCTTTTTACGAGAACAGATTTGAAAAAGGAATTTTTTAAAACAATTTATATAACTAGCTCTTTGCGTTTTTATCGTTAAAAATCTGATTAACAAAAAGATACAAATTATTTTCAGAATATGTCTGAAGAAAACAAAGAAGTTGTAGCAGAAGAAACTACAACACAACCTACAGAAACTACTGCTGTAGAACAACAAAATCCACAAGAATTCTTAGAAAACTTTAACTGGCACAAATACGAACAAGGTATTGAAGCTGTAGATGAAGCTAAATTAAAAGAATTCGAAGAAGCATTAAAAGGTACTATTGGTTTTGTAAACGAAAGTGATGTAATCGAAGGTACTGTTATCAGAATTACTGATAGAGATGCAATTATTGATATTAACTCTAAATCTGAAGGAGTTATTTCTTTAAACGAATTTCGTTACAACCAAAACTTAGCTGTAGGTGATAAAGTAGAAGTATTAGTTGATAAAAGAGAAGATTCTTCTGGTCAATTAGTATTATCTCATAAAAAAGCTAGAGTAATCAAAGCTTGGGA
>CAKZOX010000164.1 GCA_937138295.1 uncultured Campylobacteraceae bacterium | reverse complement strand
ATGCATATTGAAGAGCCTACATTATCTGTAACATTTGCAGTAAATGATTCTCCATTAGCAGGAACTGAAGGTAAATTTGTAACTTCAAATAAAATTGATGAAAGATTAGCAGCTGAAATGAACACTAATATTGCTATGAATTATGAGCAAATTGGTGAAGGTAAATTTAAAGTAAACGGAAGAGGTGAACTTCAAATTACTATCTTAGCTGAAAACATGAGAAGAGAAGGTTTTGAATTCTCAATTGGTAGACCAGAAGTTATTACTAAAGAAGAAAATGGTGTAACAATGGAACCATTTGAGCACTTAGTAATTGATACTCCTGATGAATTCTCTGGAACAATTATTGAAAAACTTGGAAAAAGAAAAGCTAATATGACAAACATGATTCCAATGGGATCTGGGTTTACAAGATTAGAGTTTGAAATTCCAGCTAGAGGATTAATTGGTGTTAGAACTGAGTTCTTAACAGATACAAAAGGTGAGGGTGTTATGAACCACTCATTCTTAGAATTTAGACCATACTCAGGTAATGTTGAATCTAGAAAATATGGAGCATTAGTTTCTATGGAAAATGGAGAGGCTTTAGGTTACTCAATTTTCAACTTACAAGATAGAGGTGTAATGTATATTAAACCTCAAGATAAAGTATATAATGGTATGGTTATTGGAGAGCATGCAAAATCTAATGATTTAGATGTTAACCCAATTAAAGGTAAGCAATTAACAAACGTTAGATCTTCGGGTGCTGATGATGCTATTAAATTAGTTCCACCAAGAGTAATGTCTTTAGAAAATGCTTTAGAGTGGATTGAAGAAGATGAGTTAGTTGAAGTAACTCCTCTAAGTGTTAGAGTTAGAAAAAGAGAATTAGACCCTACAGCTAGAAAAAGAGCTGCTAAAAAAGCAAAATTCCAAGATTAATATTTTAATCTAGAATTTTAAAAGGAAGGGTTTTTTAATCCTTCCTTTTTTTATATCTCAAAAAAGGAAATATATGTTAATTAATAAAGAAGATTTACCACTTGTTGACAAACAAAGTATGAATGAAACACATTATGAAGATATTGATTTAATAAATAGTTTAAATGATTTAATTGAAGAGTTTGAAGAAAATCCAAGTGAAGAGTTATTTGTAAAACTTGATGAACAATATTCTAAATGGTTTGAGCATACAATTAAGCATTTTTCAGGTGAAGAACAAATGATGCAAGAAAAGAAATTTCCAGCATTTGCTGTTCATAAACAAGAGCATGATAATGTTTTAAATGCTATGAAAAATATCCAAGAAGATTTAAGAAAAACAAAAAGTGCTGCTGGAGTTAAAAACTTTGTGCAAAATGGTTTAGTTAGATGGTTAATAAATCACATTCAAACAATGGATACAGTTACAGCTAGATTCTTAGAAGGTAAGATTTCTTTAAATCAACCAGTAAATTAAAAAGAAGTATTTAAATACTTCTTTTTATACTCTCAATAAGTTCGTCAATATCTTCTTTTGTATGGATAAAATGAATTGAAACTCTAAGCCATCCTGGTTTATTGTCTTTGTCATAATTTTTGATATTTAATAAATCATGACCATATGGTCCTGCGCACGAACATCCTGCTCTTGTTTGCATGTTACTTTCAACAGAAATATCACAACAAAGTTTGTATGGATCAATATTTTTAATATTAAAAGATACGATACCTATATTTTTTTCTTTTTTATTTCCATAAATTTCTATGTTTGATATCTCTTTTAGTTTATCTATAAAATACTCTAAAAGTTCATTTTTTCTTTCTTTTATAAATTCAAAACCAATTTCATTTCTTAGTTGATAGGCTAAACTAGTTTTGATAAATTGTATTATGGCAGGTGTACCTGCTTGTTCTCTTTCATCAATATTTTCTTGATATATTTGAGTATTTTTATTTACATACTCAACTGTTCCACCACCTGCGAATGTTGGAGATAGTTTTGTATTAATTAATTCTTTTTTTATAGCAAGTAATCCACAACTTCCAACTCCACCTAAAAGTTTGTGGGGTGAAGTAAACATTACATCAAATAGTTTACAATCAACATTCATATAAGCAGAACTAGATGCTGCATCAAAACATACCAAAGCACTATATTTTCTAAGAATTTTAGAAATTTTTTTAAAAGGAGTAATTATCCCTGTTACATTTGAAGCAATACAAAATGAACCTATAATCTCCCTTGTAGGATTTTTTTTACGTGCTTTTTTTAAAATCTTTTCTAAATCATCTAAGTCAACTAAACCTTTTTTAGTTAGATTAACTCTTTTTATTTCACATAAGGCTTCCCTATAACTTACTTCATTTGAGTGATGTTCATAGGGTCCAACTACAATTAAAGGTAAGTTGGATTTTTTTATGTTTAGATTTAATCTATCTTTTGTAACAGGTGGGATATAAAGTCCCAGTAATTCTTGAAAATGTTTAATAGCACTTGTAGCACCCCATCCTGTTGGAATAACTGTAAAGCTATCATCTAATTCAAGATTTTTTAGTAATTGAACTTTGGCTTGATGAAAATAAGCTGTAGTAGTTTGGGCATTAGTAGCTTCTTTTGAATGAGTATTTGCATAGGTTTCAAGTACATCATGCATTCTATTTTCTATTTGTCTAAAACCTAATCCTGAAGCAGTAAAATCAAAGTAAGAAAACTTATTTTTTCCTATAGTGTTATATCTTAGAAGATTAAGTTTATCACTAGAATTGTTAAAAAATGGTCTAAATAAATTATTCATAAGTCTACTAATTAAATGGATTAAAATTTAAGTCAGCAAGTTTATGTGATAACTCTTCTGCATTATTTGATGGTACATCTAAAATAACTAAGTTCCCTAAAGGTGAAATCTTAATTTTACTAGCATGGTACTTTTCTAAAAGATTTGTTAATACACAAACCCCTTCATTTCCTAGTTGATGATTTGAAGTTTTACAACCTATATAGCTAATATTTTTATTGATACTTTTATTAATTCCAAAGTGATCTTTTAATGCATTAGTTTTTTTAGGAACTTCATGAAAATCTCTAATTACATATTTACTCATACCATTTATCAAATCTTTGAATTTTCTAATACCCATATCTTTAACCATATATTCAAAACTACTTTTTTCAAGATCTTCTCTAAATCCATAATCTCTATAAACTCTAGCAATAACTCTAGCTACACTTAAAACCTGTGAAGAAGTAATATATCCTATATGATTTCCTATGATATTTAAAGAAAAAAGTACTCTATTTTTTGTGGCTTCAACTGCATTAAAATTAACATCAGTAGGCTTTTGAGAACAACACTCAATTGAGCAACCACTTACAGCAAATTGAAGTTTATTTGGCATATTTGAGAATTTTTTATTACCTTTAAATGATTCATTTAGTTTTGAAACCAATGAAGTTACATCAGCTATTCTTTCATGTTCTATATCATTTACAGGACATGTAAGTACGTTTCTCACCGTATGACCCGCTGCAAAAACTGTAGTTAAATTCACTGATTTTAATAAATTAAATATTTCAGGTAGTGAACAAATTTTTATATTGTGAAATCTAATGCTTTGATTTTTTGCAATTACTAAAGTATCATTTGCATGTTTATGTGAAATATGAGCTAAAACTTTTAATTGTTCTAAGTTTAATTCACCATTTTCTAGTGGTATTCTTAGTCTAAATAAATCTTTATTTTGGGTAGTTTTATCTTCTGATAAACCATACCATTTAAGTCTTTCTAAATCTTCTTTAGAAACTTTTTCTCCAAATACTGCATAAATGTATAAGTCATTTATTACATCTAATCCATCTTTTGATTTTTTGATTTTCTCAATTTCATTTAAATTATTTTTCATGAAATTCCTTATTATAAATATTCTATTTTGTGATTAATAAATCCTATTGTGTTAGATTGACGAAAGAGTGTTTACTCTTCGTCATATAAACCTGCACTTAGGTATCTTTCACCAGTGTCACATAAAATAGTTACAATAGTTTTACCTTTGTTTTCAGGTCTTAAAGCTACTTGTTGTGCAGCATAACAGTTAGCACCTGCTGAAATACCAACTAATAAACCTTCTTCTTTTGCAAGATTTCTAGAAGCTAAAATTGCATTTTCATTTGAAACTTTTACAACTTCATCAAATATTTTTGTATTTAAAATATCAGGTACAAATCCAGCACCGATTCCTTGAATTTTATGAGGACCTGGTTTTCCACCACTTAAGATTGGACTTGCATCAGGTTCAACAGCGATTACTTGAATATTTGGATTATGCTCTTTTAATATTTCACCAGTTCCTGTAATAGTACCACCTGTTCCAATACCAGCTACTAAAATATCAATTTTCCCATCTGTTGCTTCTAATATTTCTTTTGCAGTTGTTCTTCTGTGAATATCAGGATTTGCACCATTTTGGAATTGTTGTGGAATAAATGTATCTTCAATACTTTCAGATAATTCAATTGCTTTAGCAATAGCACCTTTCAT
>CAKZOX010000163.1 GCA_937138295.1 uncultured Campylobacteraceae bacterium | reverse complement strand
AGAATTTGTAATTTCATCATCTACAATTAAAATTTTATACATTGATAATCCTTATTTATTAATCTATAGTATTATATTAAGTGTTACATTTACCTTAATGTTATTATATTTATCTAAAATAAATTATTTTTTTAATTAATGCTTGTAAATGTTCAAGAACAATATGATTTAATGGAAAAGAATATTGCCTTAGCTGAAGAAAAAAGACTAAGGGAAGCAATAATATTTAATCAAAATAAAATTACAGGAATTGGTGATATACTTTCAATGGAATTATAGAAGCAACAAATGTAGAGTTTGAATATGAAGATAAAAGCTATTTTGGTACAAATATGAGGATTAATTTTCCTAAGAAATAGGATTTGATCTTATTTTTTAGGTAGGAAGATTGTAAATTTTGCACCATCTTTTGTGAGACTGTTCAGAGTTTTGTGTCAGTAACCGATAGGTTCTAAAATTATAACATAGTCTTTCTTATTCACGAAATATCTGCGCCAAAACCTACAGGTTGTGGAACTTATTTTTAAAACTTAGATACTTTTAAATTCTAAGTATGAATTATTGTAGCTGGATCAGTGTTCCATATTCTGCTTGATTTAACATATCATTTATGATTTCTTTATCCTCTATTGTAAATATTTTTTTCATATTATTAACCTCTTTTCTTATGATAATTATTAATTTTGTGTTATTATAACAATTAATTGAACCTTTTAAAAGTGTCAACTATTTGTAAAAATAAAAGTTCTAAAGATAATTTACTATGGAGTATAAAAGAAATCATATGAATACAATAAAACTAGAATATCATCATTCAATAGAGAATAAAGTCATAAAAAAAGAATTAGAGTTTGAAGAAAATCTGATAAAAACTCCTTATTCCAAAAATTCTTTATTTGTTTCAAAAGTTGAAGGAAAGTCAATGCAACCACTCATTATGGATAATGCTTTAGTAGTTGCTGATTTATCACAAAAAGATTTTGAAAATGAGTCAATTTTTTTAATATATAAAGATGAAAATATGTGGATAAAAAAAGCTAGTATTATAGATTCAAATGAGTTTTTTGTATCTATAAATCCTAATTTCTCTCATCTAACTTATGAAAAAAAAGATTGTCGAATCATTGCAAAAGTTTTAGTATATTTTAATTCTTTTGGAGCTCACATACAGTAATTAAATTTTGATTGATCTGTCAACAAGAAATTGGACACAAAACTTTGAACAATCTGTTCCATAACCTCTTATATTTGGAACACGAAGTACTCAAGCGAGTTTTCCGTGTTCCACAAAATGTTCAAAAAGTAAAATTGAGAGACTCTCACAAATCCTTAGGATTTTTTGAACAACAAAATTGACTTGTTTAAATCATAAATTTAAAGACTTATCTAATCTTCCTTCAAAAAATATAGCCAATTGGGAAATAGTTAGTGACCAATTTCTCATAGGCATAGTCCATTTTTTACTTGCATTTTGAATACCCATATAAAGAAGTTTCAATAGAGAATTTTCATTTGGAAATGCACCTTTAGTTTTAGTAAGCTTTCTAAATTGTCTATGAACAGATTCAATGATATTTGTAGTATAAATAATCCTTCTAATATCTTCAGGATATTTAAAATAAGCAGATAGATTCTCCCACTTATTTTTCCAAGATTGAATCACAATAGGATATTTTTTGCCCCATTTGGATTCAAGGTTATCAAGTTCTATTTCAGCAGCCTCTTTTGAAATAGCTTGATAAATAAGCTTTAAATCTTTCATAAACTCCTTTTGATTTTTAGAAGCAACATATCTTATGGAGTTTCTTATTTGATGAACTATACATAGTTGAATTTCAGTATGTGGAAATATAGCCTTTATAGCTTCAGGAAACCCTTTTAAACCATCAACTGAAGCTATTAGTATATCTTGTACTCCTCTATTGTTTAAATCTGTTAAAACCTGCAACCAAAAATTAGCTCCTTCATTTTCAGACAGATATAATCCTAAAATCTCTTTTTTACCATTTAATCCAACACCAAGGATAGTATAGACTGCTTTAGATATATACCTACCATTCTCTTTTATTTTATAATGAATAGCATCAAGCCAAACAAAAGGATATATTGCTTCTAATGGTCTTTGTTGCCATTCTTTTAAAAGGGGTATAACTTTATCTGTAATAGAGCTTATTGTAGCTTTAGAGAACTCTAATCCATACATCTCTTGAATATGTTCAGATATTTGAGAGTAACTATTCCCTAAAGCATATAAAGATAAAATCTTCTGTTCTATATGGTCTGAGATATGAGTTTGATGTTTTTTAACTATTTGAGGTTCATAAGAACCATTTCTATCTCTTGGAACATCAAGCTCAAATTCACCAACACTACTTTTCATAGTTTTAGAAGATTTACCATTTTTTCTATTTTTATTTATCTCTGTTGTAAGATGAGATTCAAGTTCTGCTTGAAGTGCAGCTTCTATAAGTTGTTTAATAAGTGGAGCTAAAACTCCATCTTTACCATCTATTTTTGCACCTGCTTTTATTTGTTCAAGTGCATCTGTTAAATCAAGTGTTTGATTCATTGTTCAATCCTTTAGAATTATAAATTCTATCAGACTGACACAAAATTTCTAACACTCCCAACACTCACATTACTTTTTTAATTTATGATTTATAAAATTTTCTTCAAAAAATCCATAATTTTAAGTTTATGTTTGTACATTTTCATTTCTTTCTAATTTTTTTAAAGACA
>CAKZOX010000162.1 GCA_937138295.1 uncultured Campylobacteraceae bacterium | reverse complement strand
TTTCGCCCAACTATGATTAAGGAAGTACCATGCGTTTTTTAGCAATTTTATTATAAGCTTTAATTATATTAAATCTTTTAATAAAGATATTTTTTGATATATTTTTTCATTTATGCTAAAATTCCAAAAAAATTAATAGGTTATAAATGAAATTTTCGACACAAAACCCTGAAAAATCAATTCACTTAGTAAGTTTAGGTTGTACAAAAAATCTAGTTGATAGTGAAATAATGCTTGGAAAACTAAGAGATTATAAGGTCTCAAATGAAGCTGAAACTTCAGATGTAATTATTGTAAATACATGTGGATTTATTGATAGTGCAAAAGAGGAGAGTATTAATACAATTTTAAATCTTCATGATTTAAGAAAAAAAGATTCAGTTTTAGTTATGGCTGGATGTTTAAGCGAAAGATATAAAGAGGAGCTTCAAAAAGAGTTACCTGAAATTGATATTTTTACAGGAGTTGGAGATTATGACAAAATCGACACTTTAGTAAATGAAAAAAGATCAGCTTTTACAAATGAGGTTTTTTTATTAAATGAAACAAATGATAGAGTAATAACAGGCTCAAACTACCATGCTTATATAAAACTATCAGAGGGTTGTAATCAAGTTTGCTCTTTTTGTGCAAGTCCATCTTTTAAAGGGAAACTTCACTCAAGAACACTTGAATCACTTTTAAAAGAGCTTAGAAATTTAGTCTCACAAGGCTTTTGTGATTTCTCTTTTGTATCTCAAGATAGTTCATCTTTTTTAAGAGATTTAGGGGTAAATGATGGATTAATTCAACTAGTAAATGAAGTTGAGAAAATTGAGGGAATAAAAAGTGCTAGAATTTTATACCTTTATCCATCAACTACAACTTTGGGATTAATCAAAAAAATTGAAGACTCAAAGGTTTTTGAAAACTACTTTGATATGCCTTTACAACATATTTCATCTTCTATGTTAAAAATTATGAAAAGAGGAAAAGGTGTTGAAAAACTAAGAGAACTTATGGATGCCATGAGAAAAACTCCAAACTCTTTTGTTAGAACAACATTTATAGTAGGACATCCAGGTGAAACTGAAGCTGATTTTCAAGAGCTTTGTGATTATGTGGAAAATTATGGCTTTGATAGAGCAAATGTTTTTTCTTATTCGGATGAAGATGGAACAAGTGCTTATGATAGAGATGATAAAATTGAGCAAGAGCTTATTGATAAAAGAGCTGATATTTTAGGTGAAATTATTAAAAGAAAAACTTTAGAATCACTTGAAAAAGATATCAATACAACAACAACTGTTTATATAGATGGTCAAAGTGATGAGCATGAGTATTTACTAAGTGCTAGAAAAACTATCTGGGCTCCTGAGATTGATGGTGAGATTTATATAAATGATAATGAAACAGGAGTTGAGCTAAGTGTTGGTAAAATGTATGAAGTTAAAATCACTGAATTAGCAGGAGATAAACTTCTAGCAACAGCATTAAAAGAGATTTAATGCTCAAGTTTGATATTAATACCACTAAAAATCTTTTAGCATTTTCAGCAGGTATTGATTCAAGCGCACTATTTTTTTTACTACTAGAACAAAATATTCCCTTTGATATTGCAATAGTTGATTATAACACAAGAGCACAATCAAAAGATGAAGTAAGCTATGCAAAAGAGTTAGCTTCAAAATATCAAAAAAAATGCTTTTTAAAAAGCGTAACTTTAGAAAATAAATCAAATTTTGAAAAAAAAGCTAGAGAGATTAGATATAGTTTTTTTGAAGAGATAATCACAAAAAATCAATATGAGACACTTATTACAGCCCATCAACTAAATGATAAATTAGAGTGGTTTTTAATGCAACTAAGTAAAGGTGCTGGTTTATTTGAATTAATTGGCTTTGAAAAATGTTTATATAAAAATGACATTTTATACTATAAACCCCTTTTAGAAGTTTCAAAAAATGAATTAAAAGAGTACCTAGAAACTAATAATCTAAAATACTTTATCGATAGTTCAAATGAAAATGAGAAATATAAAAGAAACTATTTTAGACATAACTTTAGTGATAAATTAATAGCTGAATTTAAAAACGGTATTAAAAATAGTTTTGAATTTTTACAAAATGATTTGAGTTCTTTAAATAAAAATTTTAATCCAATTAAGACCATAAAAGAACTTGATATATTTAAAAACCTAAAGGATAATAACCTAAATATTAGACTAATTGATTTAAATATAAAACAAAGGGGTTATTTACTTTCAAAGGCACAAAGAGATGAAATTCTAAGTCAAAAAGAAATCACAATAAATAACTCTATAAATATATCAATCACTGAAAACTTAATATTCATTTGTCCAAAATGTGAATTTAATATGTATAAAAAATTTAAAGAAGAGTGCAGAGTAAATAAGATACCTAAAAATATTAGACCTTATATTAGGAAAGAAAATATCGACTTAAAAGAGCTTATAAAAATTTAGTGTTTTAAAAACTCTTTTGTTTTATTAATTCTTTTAATTTCTTCAAAAGCGATACCTTTTTGCTCTTTCAGAAAATTTATATTCTTATAAAAAAGCTCAGAAAGTCTAAGTAAATCACTATGTTCTAAATCAAAATCTGTAATTTGATTTTCATCTAAATAATCATTAAACCACTTTACTAAAGCATCAGCTTTTTCAAATGAATCAAGTGAGTCAATTCGCGTTAACTCACTTAATGCTTTTAAAGACCAGTCTCGTCTTTCCATGCTTCAATTAAACCTTGTGTTACTTTAATTACTTGATCAATAGAGTTTATATTATCGTCAATACCTGCTGCGAAAAGTGTCTCAATTTGATAAAGATATAAACCATCTAAGTAGTATGCTACATCCCCACCATCAAAATTTAAAACATTTCTAAGTTCATCAAAAATTGCAATCGTTTTATTTATATAAGTAAATTTATCTTCAATATTACCTTTTTCAATTGCATCTTTTGCAAATGATAAATATTTTAATACACCCTCATATAATTTTAAAACTAATACATATGGATCATCTGATACTGCATTTTGCTGATTATAAACTTCTATTCCCATTTATCTTCCTAATCTATTTAATTTTATTACAACTTATCTTAATTAATTACTTGCTGTTGACTGTTCTATCATCATTTTAAGTCCACCAAATGAAGCTTCCATTTGCGTTATTATTGTTGAATACGCTGCGAATTGAGCAAGTAACTGATCATATTTTGTATTTAATGTATTTTCTGCTTTTTCAAGTTCTGTATTTAATGTCTCTTCTCTATCATCTAAAGAAGTTTCAAATAAATTTACAGCTCCACTTGAATAATACATATTATCAATTAATGATTTCAATTGAGTTCCAAATCCACCAGGATTAGTTTCACTATAGTATGAACTACCAATAAACATATCTTTTAAACTATCCAAATCATTTGTAGCTACTTCACTGAAAACAGTTTCATCAAATGTTAACTTTCCTGATTTATCATCATTAAAACCAAAACCTATTGAGAATAATGAAGTTTGGTCTCCTTCTGGACCATAATAATCCATTACTCTTTCTTTTATTTGATCAAGAATTGATTTCAATCCAGATTTATTATACATATCAGAATCAACAGCAGCTGCTTCACCAACTACATCAACCAACGTATTATAAGCATCTACAAATGTTTGCATTTGTGTTGCTAAATATGAAGTGTCATTTTCAACAGTAATTGTTGAAGTTCCTTCCGTAGTGGCTTTTATAGTCAAACCATCAACAACTATTTCATTAGCTGCAGCTTCATAATCAACTCCATCAACTGTCATTTTCATTGACTGAGCTTTTAATACGTTATTTTCAAGACTGTTTTCATAAGCCGATACACTTAAAAAAGCACTACTTGTATCATTAATACTAATACTACTTCCATTTGTATCTTGTATTTGAAGTTTACCATCAATTATTGCAGCCGTTACATCTACTGAATAACCACTTGCATCTTTCAAATTATTTATAGAATCTACTATTTCATCATAAGTTTTATTAGCAATATCTATTGTATAATCTGTTGTATCTACAGTTATAACTAAATTTGCAGAAGATGTAGTATGAATTTTAGTAGAATCAGCAACTGTAGCAGTGTAAGCATCATTAATTAAACCTAATTCTGAAGCAATACTAGTTGCATCATTATTATCAGTAGTATTAAATGATAAAGCATTTTCAGTCCCAACTTCATTAGATTTCACAACTAATCTAAACGTATTAGTACTAACTTCATTTATGGCTGCTGTAACACCATCAACTTCATTAATTCTATCTGCAAACTCTTCATAAGAAAGACCATTTGTTGCTATTTTAATCTCTTTACTCATTCCTAAAGTAGTTTCTAAATCAATACTTCCACTAAAACTTAAATCTGTACTTCCATCAGCGCTAGCAATTGATAATCTTCCACTAGATGTAATTTCAGCAGTAAAATTACTATTTGCTTTAATATCACTTACTAAATCAGCATATGTAGTATTTGCATCAACTGTAAAATCCACAGTAACAGCATCAGCACCCGTACCTGTTGTAATACTAACTGTTCCAGAAGAACCTACTAAATCACTAGACTTAATAAAAATATCACTTTGATAACTAGGGTTTGAAGCTTGAGTAAAACTAAAAGTTGAAATATTTTCACTAAAAGCAATTGTTCCTTCTGATGTAAAAGCTTTTATCAAATCTTTATAGTCTGTAATATCATCTGTCGTATCTGTTGTTCCATTAGTAAGATCTATAGTAGTACTATTAATAGTAAATGTTTTATCTGCAGAATCATAAGAAGCAGATAAAGATGTCCCATTAATCGCTGTAGCTAACGATGCAAAGTCACTTTCTCCTGAAGTTACAGAAACTGTATCTATAGTAAAATTAAAATCACTGATATTACTTGTTATATCATTAGTAATAGATTTACTTTGAAATACATCTTTCTGACCTATTTGAGTTACTTCAACTGTAGTTGTACCTTCATTTAAAGAAGTAACATCAGTAGCATCAAAGATAACAGAACTTCCCGTTGTTGAAGCAGATTTTTCTTCAAATGCATTAACACCATCTGTCTTAAACCAATCAAAAGGTCTTATTGCTTCTATTACATCTTTTACCGCTTGATCAACTGTATCAAATGTTTCAATATCAGATGTTATATTTTCTATATCTGTCTCTATAGGTTCTACTGTTGCTTTTCTCTCTGCAGCTTTTAACTTATCAATTAAATCTTGATTTAATGAAGCAGCTCCACTGCTTCCTAATCCTAAAATTCCATCAGCCATGACTTACTCCTTGACTATCGTTTAATACCTAATAATGTTTGCAACATTTCATCAACAACTGTGATTACTTTTGCACTTGCTGTATATGCAGCTTGAAACTGAATTAATGCTGTCATTTCTTCATCTTTATCAACTCTTACAATACTTTCATAAGTAGCTTCTAAAGATTGTCTAAC
>CAKZOX010000161.1 GCA_937138295.1 uncultured Campylobacteraceae bacterium | reverse complement strand
TAGTTAAAAGTTTTTGTGACAAACATAATATTCTTATAAATATAGATGTAAAACAAAATGGAAATCAATTTAATTTGAATCTTAAAAGAGTACAAATTTGAAAAATACAAAAAGATTCCACAAAAGAAGTTTTCATAATGACTTATATGATTTTAAAAAACTTATTAAAAGTGAAAATAGTTTAAAAGATTTTGTTAAACCAAATAAATATGGAAATTTATCTGTAGATTTTTCAAATCCTGATGCTGTATTAACTCTAAACAAAGCTCTTTTATCTCATTTTTATGATGTTAAAAATTGGTCTATTCCAAAAGGATATTTATGTCCACCAATTCCAAGTAGGTCTGATTATGTTCACTATTTAGCTGATTTATTAGCTTTAAGCAATAATGGCTCAATTCCAAAAGGAAAACAAATAAAAGGTTTAGATGTAGGAGTTGGAGCAAATTGTATTTATCCTATAGTTTGTAGTAGTGTTTATGGTTGGAGTATGATAGGAAGTGATATTGATGAAACTTCAATAAAAAGTGCTAAAAATATTGTTGAGTCAAATGATAATTTAAAGAATAATATTGAAATTATTCATCAAAAAAATAAATCAAATATCTTCAAAGGTATTTTAAACTCTGATGATAAAATTCATTTTACACTTTGTAATCCACCTTTTCATAAATCTTTAAAAGAGGCTCTTGCAGGGAACACAAAAAAAGTTAGAAATCTAAATAAAAATGATAAAGCTAAAAGTTCATTGAATTTTGGTGGTAAAAACAATGAATTATGGTGCGATGGTGGAGAGTTGAAATTTATTCTAAACACGATAGAAGAAAGTAAAGATTTTTCTAAAAACTGTTTATGGTTTACTACTTTAGTTTCAAAAAAAGAAAATATTAATCCTATTAAAAAAGCATTAAAAGATATAAAAGTAAAAGCAATAAAAGTCATAGAGATGTCCCATGGACAAAAGGTCACTAGAATTGTTGCTTGGAGTTTTTTAGATAAAAGTGAGCAAAAAGAGTCTATAAATTAGTTTGTTTCACAGTTTTTTCATTTTGGAAATTTATAATTAAATATAAATAATAAGAAGGAAGAAAAATGAATGTGAATGCAAGTGGAAGTATGATGCAAATGCAAACTATGATGCAAATGAAAAAAATGGATGGTTCTAGTCAAGGTAATGAACAAGGCGGAGCAAATGGAATGAAATCTGTTATGCAAAACTTATCTAGTGAAGATAGAGTAACTTTACAAAATGAATTATCTAATATTTCTTCTGAAGATAAATCTATTTTAAAAGATCAAATTAAACAAATAGATGCAAGCAACATGGATAGTAGTGCTTATTTAAATGAATTATTAAGTTTAATAAATCCTACAACAAATGAAGAATCAACAAGTTTTGAAGTATATGCATAGTTGATAAAATCAAAAAAGTTTTTTTAGATATAATCTAATATGAAAATTTTATACCTAGAAGATGATGTTGCATTAAGTGAAACTATTGAAGAGTTTTTAGAAGATGAAGGTTTTGACGTTGTTAGTGTAAAAGATGGTCAAAAAGCATTAGATACAATTTATATACAAAACTTTGATTTATTTTTACTTGATGTTCAAGTGCCAAAAATAAGTGGATTTGAACTTTTGAAATTAATTAAAGAAGCAAATATTCAAACACCTGCCATATTTACTACTTCACTAAATAGTATCGATGATTTATCTATGGGTTATGAATATGGTGCTGATGACTATATTAAAAAACCTTTTGAACTAAAAGAGCTTTTGCTTAGAATTAAAGCGGTATTAAAAAGGGAATTCAAAACAAATAGCCATCTTATTAATATTGATGAAAATATCAGTTTTGATATTAATACCCATGACTTAACTATATACAATGAAGTTCATAATTTAAATCAAAAGGAGTCTTCTTTATTAAAACTTTTATTAAAAAACAAAAATCAATGTGTAACATTTGATATGATTTTTGAATACGTTTGGACTTTTGAAGAACAGAATAATTATGATAGTTTAAGAACTTACATTAAGAATCTTAGAAAATATTTAGGTAAAAATAGAATAAAGAATATTAAAAAACGAGGTTATATCTTTGAGTAATCCTGCAAGTAAAACTATAAAAAATGTATTGATTTTATATATAACTTCTACGTTTTTATTGATTTTATTTTTTGCATATTTTTATTATGATTATCAAAAAAATATTTATAAAGATAAAGAATCTGAAAGTATGAAAATTAAAGCAGAACAACTTTACTCAGAATTTCAGTTTATGCATAACTCACTTAAAACAGAAGTAAATTATCCTAGATTTGATAATTATAATTCTGGATTATTTGATATAGAAAAAAAAGTTATTTTTTCTACACTAAATTTAAATAATATTAATTTTGAAGATAATTATTTCCAAAAAGATAATTATTCATATTTTATTTTGGAAATGAAACCATACTACATGGGTGGTGCATATATAGTTATAGAACAAAAAAGTCAATTGAGTTTTGAAAAACTTGAATATAAAATCATTTTTTTAGCGATTATTGCTTTATTTATAATATCTTTAACTTCACTATTTTTAGTTAGACTTATTTTAAAACCACTTAAACAAAATGCTGAATTACTTAATAGATTTATAAAAGACACAACACATGAATTAAATACTCCAATTTCTACAATATTAACAAATATTGAGTTATTGGAAAGAAAAGAGTTTGAAAATAACACAAAGAAAAAGTTAAATAGAATTAAGATGGCATCATTAACTATTTCTAATTTATATGATGATTTAGTATTTTTACTCTTAAATCATAAAATTTCTTCACAAAATGAAGTTCAAAATATCAATCAAATTGTAAATGATAGAATTGAATATTTTAATCTTTTGTTTATTTCTAAAAATATAAATGTCGAGTATGTTCAAGATGATAAATTACTGTTTAATATTGACAAAAAGAAAATTATTAGGGTTATAGACAATATTATTTCTAATGCAATTAAATACTCTAATGAAAATACAATATTTAATATTAAGATAACTAACAACTCAGTAATATTTACAGACCAAGGAATTGGTATGCATAAACATGAAATTAGAAATATTTTTAAAAGATATACAAGATTTAATGAAGTTCAAAATGGTTTTGGCTTAGGCTATAATATAGTTTACTCAATAGCTAAAGAATATAATATTGATATTCAAATTGATTCAAAAATAAATGAGGGTACATGCGTTACATTAAAATTTTGATAGTATCATTAGTTCTTCTTATAAATTTAAATGCAAATGAGTTTGAAACAAATTGTTTATCTTGTCATAAAAACACTAAACAACTTCAAATGTTCATGTCTAAATACACTTTAAAATATAGTAGTGAAAGACAAATCAAAACAGCTATGCTAAACTATCTAAAAAATCCTAAAATAGATAACTCTGTAATGCCTAATGGTTTTATAATGAGATGGGGATTAAAAGAAAAAACAACTTTAAGTGATGAAAAAATAATTGAAGCTTTAGATGTTTATTATAAAAAGTTCAATTTAAAAAAAGTTTTTAGATAAATTTCACAATTTTTTCATTCTAGCTTTTTATAATTATAAATGTAAATTATAAAAGGATGTATATTTTGAGAAATAAACATATAAAACAAAACAAAATGCAGAATAAATTAATGTCATCAGAAATTGATAAAACTATTATTGTTCAAGATAATACAACAACTGTTGAATTGTCTGATGCAGAAATTGAAAATCTAATTTTTATGTATCAAGAAGAAAAACTAGCAATGGATGTATATGATTATTTCTATGACACTTACAACGCTAAAATTTTTGATAATATTTCAAATTCAGAAAGTAAACACATGTCAGCTGTTGAAGATATACTAATCAATTCAAATATTAATATAACTGATTATCAAAGTTTAGATGCGGGTTTATTTATTGATGATTCTTTACAAGAATTATATGATAACTTAATTTCTAAAGGTTCACAATCTTTAACTGATGCTTTAGAAGTTGGAATTTTAATTGAAGAAGTTGATATTGAGGATTTAATAAATACAATTGAAAATGAAGATTACAGTGTAATTATTGATAATGTATATGAAAATCTTTTAAATGGAAGTGAAAATCACGTATAAGCATTTAATAATACTTT
>CAKZOX010000160.1 GCA_937138295.1 uncultured Campylobacteraceae bacterium | reverse complement strand
TAACCTCTACAGATAAATGTGTAGTTATGATTGCTGCACCTGGTAATGCTATGAATGTTCATGAGCAAAATCCACCCACAGATTTAACAATTTTTTTAAATAAAGCTAAATTTATAGAAACAGATGAGCAATTTATTTTACCAGAACCACTTAGTGATCCAATTATAGAACAGCTTATAAAAAGAAGAACTGCTGAAACTTATCAGGTTAAAGCTGGTGAATATATTCAAATAATTGATCCAGGTGGAAGACAATGTTCAGATTTTTTGGCTTTTGATACACAAAAGTTAAACGATGGTATTGAAAGTATTATAGATGATAAAGCAACAAGAACTTTTATGGGTGGAGCTTATCCTGGGCCTGGATTATTTTCAAAGTTTTATGATGGTGATCATGAAGCTATGATTGAAGTTGTAAGAGATACAGTTGGTAGACACGACACTTTTAATCTTGCTTGCACATCAAAATATTATGAAGATATGGGATATATGGGGCACATAAATTGTACAGATAATTTTAATAATAAGCTTGGTAAATATGACATCAATTCTAGAAAAGGTTGGTCGGCAATAAATCTTTTTTTTAATACAGGAATTGACGCTAACAATGTTGCATCTTTTGATGAACCTTGGTCAAGACCAGGAGATTATGTTTTATTTAGAGCTTTAAAAGATTTAACCTGCATATCATCTGCTTGCCCTTGTGATGTTGATGCTGCAAATGGCTGGAATCCTACTGATATATTTGTTAGGACTTACTCAAAGGATAAAAAATATTCAAAAGCAATAGCATTTAGAATGAAAACAGACTCTGAACCAAAACTAACTCAAGAAACAGGTTTTCATAAAAAGACATCAGAGCTAACAAGAAATTTTGTTGAATATAAAGGGTTTTGGTTAGCTAATAACTTTACTAACTCTGGAACAATAAAAGAATATACAGCTTGTAGAGAAAGTGCGATAGCAACTGATCTTTCTCCTCTTAGAAAATTTGAAATTTTGGGTCCTGATGCTGAAAACCTAATGCAATACACATTAACTAGAAATATTAAAAAATTATCTGTAGGCCAAGTTGTTTATACAGCTATGTGTTATGAAAATGGATGCATGCTGGATGATGGAACCTTATTTAAAATGGGGCAAGATAATTTTAGGTGGATAGGTGGAGATGAATACAGTGGTGAATGGTTAAAAGAACAAGCAAAGAAGAAAAATTATAAAGTTTGGATAAAATCTGCAACAGATCATATTCACAACATTGCTGTTCAAGGTCCAAATAGTAGAAAAATTTTAGAAAAGTTTGTATGGACGGCGCCAATCCAACCATCAATCACTGAACTTGAATGGTTTAAATTTAATATTGCAAGAATAGATCATGAAACAGGAACTCCAATTATGATTTCAAGAACAGGTTATACTGGTGAACTTGGCTATGAAATATGGTGTCATCCAAAAGATGCTTCTGAAGTTTGGGATAAGGTTTGGGAAGCAGGAAAAGAATTTAATATTACTCCATTAGGTTTAGAAGCTTTAGATATGGTTCGTATTGAAGCTGGACTTATTTTTTATGGTTATGAGTTTGATGATCAAACAGATCCCTTTGAAGCAGGAATTGGTTTTACAGTTCCACTTAAAACTAAGGAAGATGATTTTATAGGTAAAGAAGAATTAATTAAAAGAAAAGCAAATCCACAAAAAAAATTAGTTGGTCTGGAATTAGTAGGTCATGAACCGGCAGTACATGGAGATTGTGTTCATGTAGGTCGTGGTCAGGTAGGTGTGATAACAAGTGGAATGCTATCACCTAAACTTGGGAAAAATATTGCGCTTTGTAGAATAGATGTAAAATATTCTGAGATTGGAACTGAAGTTGAAATTGGTAAACTTGATGGTCATCAAAAAAGAATTGGAGCGAAAGTTGTACCCTTTCCTTTCTACGATCCAACAAAATCAAGAGTTAGAGCGTAATAAATGCCTGATAGCAGTAAAGATCTTTTAAGTTTTTGGGAAGACCAGATGAAGCAATCCCATACTTCAAGTAACTATTTTTTTAGAAAATCCCCTTCTCATTATCATATGATGCTACTTGTAATGTCAGCTTACAAACATAATGAAAAGCTATCTGTTGAAGGGCTAAAGACAAAACTATTCAAAACTTCTAGACCAAAATCTGCATTGATTATTAATGAAGCTTGTGAAAAAGGATTCTTTCGTCTTGAAAAGACTTCAACTGACCAGCGAATAAAAAACATAGTGCCTAGTGAGACTTTTATTAATGAGTTTAAAGAATATTTAAATACACTGCAAAAGTTAAGTTATTAGTCACTTTTTAAAAAATCTATAATATATAATTTATATATATAATTTATAGATCTATAAAAAATTGTATTTTTTTTTATCCAAAAAAATATTGTTTTGCTATGTCAACTTTACCAAAAAAAGCAAAAGTCGTAATTATAGGTGGTGGGATTCATGGCTTAAGTACAGCATGGAAACTTTCTGAAACTTATAAAAACGAAAATGACATAGTTGTTCTAGAAAAAAAAGATATTGCAGCAGGTGCAAGTGGAATTGCTTGTGGTGTTGTTAGAAATAATTATTTTCAACCAGCTATGAGAGAATTAATGGCTCACTCAGTTTCTGTTTGGGAAAGTGATCCTGAAGCATTCAAATATAACGCTGTAGGATATTTACAAATTTCACCCGAAGTTATGCATGAAGATGTTGCAACAATTTACGAACAACAAAAAGCAATTGGGTACGACTCTGAATTTATTGAGGGTGAAAAAGATTGCACCAATTACATGAAAAATATGTTTTCAGATTGGCAAGCGCAAGGTATCACTTCAGTTCTTCATGAAAAAAAAGGTGGATATGCATTTAACAAAGACTCTATCAGGGCGCTTGAAAAAAAATCTACTTCAAATGGCGTTCAGGTAATTAAAGGTGTTACCGTTACT
>CAKZOX010000159.1 GCA_937138295.1 uncultured Campylobacteraceae bacterium | reverse complement strand
TGAGAAAATCTATAAATTCTACTTCTTGAACACTTTTTGGAACAAATGGTATCTCCAATAAAGGCTATTACGCTGATAAATGAGATATTCTAATTTTGTTCCAAAATTTAGAGGATAAGTATTAATAAAAATAGAAGTACTAAAAAATATATTTAATTTTCTTTCCTTCTATTTTATTATTTGTAGATTTCTGACACCACTAAATCATATAAACTTTGTTCGGAAAGTCTTTTTAACTTTTTACCGTTAACAAAAATAGTTGGAGTACCTTGTACACCTAGTTTAGCTGCATCAAGTCTATCTTGTGATAACATTAAATCTACATTGATTTTTTGAGAATCTTTTTTAAGTTTTTCAATATTCATACCCTCAATTTCTGATAAATATTGCCATAATAATTGAGGTTTTTCATTATTATGTAAAGCCCATTTATTTTGATTTTTAAATATTACTTCTAATGATTCTTTATATTTATCTTGTTTTCGAGCACTTTCTAATATTTTTACAACATATTTAGAGTTTTTATGATTATCTAAATATCTATAAACTAATTTTATATCTTCATAATGATCTTTAAATACTTGCTTAATAAAGGGATAAAAGTAAGCACAAGCTTCACACTCAGGATCTAAAAATTCAACTACAACTACACCTTTTTTATTATCACCAAAACTTGGGGAATGTGCTCTTATAAAAGGTTCTCCACTTGAAGAAAACTTTTTTAATTTTTCGCTTTCATTATCATTATAAAATGACCATGCACCAAAAAAAAGTGCAACAACTGCGAATATTGATATTACAACTATACTTTTATTTTTCATTACCGATTTCCTTTTTGTAAAATAACATAAATACTAAAATTGCACTATATGCAATAAGTGATAAGAATGGAATTGTGATAAATCCTAACCAATTAATATATTCTGTTGAACAAGGAACTCCTTGAACACAAGGAACAACACTTTCTGGAATAATACCAAACATTAATAGGTTATGATATATAGAGAAGAAAAGTCCTATAAGTACTAAAGGCATTGAATATTTTAATAGTTTGTCATCAGGATATAATAAATTTATTAAAAATATTAAAACTAATGGATACATAAATATTCTTTGATACCAACACATACTACAAGGTATAAATTGCATTACCTCTGAAAAAAATAGACTTCCTAAAGTTGCAATTAAGGCAATAAGAAAACTAAAAAGAACAAATAAAGTAGATTTTGTCAAAACATCTCCTATGATTTTTTTTTGAATTATAACCAAGAATAGTTAACAGAAATTCCTTTAATTTTTATAAAAGTTGTAAACTTTATTTACTAATTCTTGACAAACATATTTTATTATATTAGAATATTCTAATATAATTATATTGGAGTTTATATGAGTGAAGAATGTTATAGAGAGTCAAGTAATATCAGTGAAGTTGAAAAAGCTAAGAGTTTTATTTCTGATAATCATTTAGAGATAGAAAAAGAATCAGAAAAATTAGCACTACTGTCAAATAGTGTTAGACTAAAAATTGTATTACTACTTAAAAACTTCAATAAACTTTGTGTATGTGACATTGGTGAAATATTAGAAGTTAATCAATCTGCAATTTCTCAACACCTTAGAAAATTAAAAGATGGTGGAATATTGAATAAATCAAGAGAAGGTTTAACTATTTACTATTTTATTGATGAAGTGAATAACCCTGATTTAATAGGCTTATTAGAAAAAATATTTTTATTCAAGGAATAACTATGGAATTTATATTAAATTTTTTGCAAAACTTTTGGGAACTATCAGTAATGATAGGTCTATATGTTTTAATTGGATTAATTTTTGTAGGAATAATCCACCTATATATTTCAGAAGATTGGATTAAAAAACATTTAGGTGAAGATAATAAATATAGTGCTTTAAAAGGGGCATTATATGGTATTCCTCTTCCTCTTTGTTCTTGTGGTGTAATACCTTTGGCTACAAGTTTAAGACAAAAAGGTGCTTCTAAAAAAGCTGTGACAAGTTTTTATATTACTACTCCAATGACTGGAATTGATTCAATTATAGCTACATATGGAGTATTTGGTCTTCCAATGGCAATAATTAGAGTTATTTCAAGTTTCATTAGTGGAGTTGTTGCTGGTAGTTTTGTAAAAGAATCATATGATGACATTCAAGAAGAAGAGAAAAAGTCTTGTTGTAGTTCTTCTTGTTGTGGTTCTTCTTCTAATGAAGTAGTAAAAGAGAGTCAATTTAAAAAAGCATATGATTATGCAATGAATGAAGTTTTTAGTGATTTAGCCAAACCAATGTTTTATGGGCTAATATTAGCAACTTTATTTTTACTTTTAATTCCAAATAATGGGGTTGAATTTTTAAATGATAATTTGTTTATCGCTTATGCATTAGTTTTTTTAGTTGCATTACCTTTATATGTATGCTCTATTTCAGCCATTCCTATTGCTTTATCAATGTTAGCAGTTGGAGTAAGTCCTGGAGTAGCTTTTATTTTTTTAGCAGCAGCTCCTGCTACAAATATTATCACAGCAGGGATTATAAAGAAAATACTTGGTAATGATGTGTTAATAATATATCTTATCTCAATTATTGTTGTTACTGTTTCATTTGCATTAATGATTGATTTTGCATTTCCAAAAGAATGGTTTGTTTATACATTAGATAGTTTAGAAAGTGAATCAAAATCAATACTTGATATAGGTGGTGCTATTATATTTTTAGTCACTATGTTTTATTTTGTTGGTAAGCAATGGATTAAGTCTATATCTTCAAAAAAGAATTAAAGTAGCCATCTAAAAAAGATGGCTATTATACTTATAGTTTTAAATACTCAATTGATTATCTAACCTACCTTCAAAAAATATTGTAAGTTGAGAGATTGTAAGAGACCAATTCCTAACTGGCATAGTCCATTTTTTATTTGCATTCTGAATTCCCATATACAATAGTTTTAAAAGTGAATTTTCATTTGGAAAAGCTCCTTTAGTTTTAGTAAGCTTTCTAAATTGCCTATGTATTGATTCAATAATATTTGTAGTATAGATAATTCTTCTAATATCTTCAGGATATTTAAAATAGGCAGATAAGTTTTCCCACTTGTTTTTCCAAGATTGAATTACAATAGGATATTTTTTACCCCACTTATTTTCAAGTTGAACTAATGCTTCTTCTGCTGATTCTTTTGAAATAGCTTGATAAATAAGTTTTAAATCTTTCATAAACTCTTTTTGGTTTTTTGAAGCAACATATCTAATTGAATTTCTAATTTGATGAACAATACATAGTTGTATTTCAGTATTAGGAAATATAGCATTTATAGCTTCTGGAAATCCTTTTAAACCATCTATTGAAGCAATAAGTATATCTTCTACTCCTCTATTATTTAAATCAGTTAAAACCTGTAACCAAAAATTAGCTCCTTCATTTTCTGACAGATATAATCCTAATATCTCCTTTTTACCATTTAATCCAACTCCTAAAACAGTATAAACAGCTTTAGATATATATCTTCCATTATCTTTAATCTTATAGTGTATTGCATCAAGCCACACAAAGGGGTAGATTGATTCAAGTGGTCTTTGTTGCCATTCTTTTAATAATGGTATAACTTTATCAGTAACAGCACTTATTGTAGCTTTAGAAAAACTCATTCCATACATTTCTTCAATATGTTCAGATATTTGACTATAACTATTTCCTAAAGCATACAAAGATAGAATTTTTTGTTCTATATTATCTGACATATGAGTTTGATGTTTTTTAACTATTTGAGGCTCATAAGAACCATTTCTATCTCTTGGAACATCAAGTTCAAATTCACCAACACTACTTTTCATAGTTTTAATAGATTTACCATTTTTTCTATTTTTATTTATCTCAGAAGTTAAATGAGACTCAAGTTCAGCTTGTAATACAGCTTCTGTAAGTTGTTTAATAAGAGGAGCTAAGACTCCATCTTTACCATCTATTTTTGAACCTGCTTTTATTTGTTCAAGTGCTTCATTTAAATCAAATGTTTGATTCATTGTTCAATCCTTTAGAATTATAAATTCTATCAGACTGACACAAAATTTCTAACACTCCCATTTCTGTTAATTCTCTATCTAAATTATCATTTGCATTCACAGCACCTGAACCTAATAACTCTGCAATTATTTTATGAGAAATACCAGGGTTACACTCTATTACAACTCTACCTTCTAAAGGTTTTATTGAAAGTGTATTTAGTGATGTAATTTGAGGAATTGATAAGATAAATTCTCCGTATGTCATTTGTTCTATTGAGTATAATTTAATCACAGATTTTGATTTAGAACTTGATGATTTAGTACAACTATCAGAGCTATTTTATAAAAACATTAAGTTTTTAAGAAATCAAAAAGATATAGCTAGAGATGAAATTAAAAGAGTTAATAACACTAAAAAATTCTTAAAGCATTAAATCTTTAATTTCAATATTTTCTTTTGCTAAATATGGCCTAATATTTTTAGGTATTTTATTTAATCTACACTCTTCTTTAAACTTCTTATGCATAGTAAACTCTATTTTTGGACAAATATAAATAAAATCTTCACTTATTGCAATATTAATACCATCACAGATACTTATTTCTTTTTGAGTAAGTATTTCATTTCTTTGAGCATTTGAGAGCAAATAGCCCCTTTGTTTGATGTTTAAATCAATAAGTCTCATATTTAGGTTATTATCATTTGAGTTTTTAAAAATATCAAGATTTTTAATTGTTTTTATGGCTTTAAAATCATTATTATTAAATAAAAATGATTCAATATCTTTTTGCAAGTATTCAAAACTATTTTTGATACCATCTTCATAGGTATCTAAAAGCTTATTTGCATATTCATTTCTAAAGTAGTTTCTTTTGTACTTATTTTCTAAATTACTTTCATCTATAAAATAAGTATGATTATTTTTTTCTAAATACTTCTGCAAATCTTTTTTTGATACATCTAAAGGTTTTGGATTTATTATCGATTCTGAAAATAATGAAAAATATTTTTGTCACGTAAGCGGACTTAAAAGTCAAATAGCTGAAAATGACAAAGTATCTTTTGAACTAGAAAAAGGTATGAAAGGTATGAATGCTGTTAACGTTACTAAAATATAACACTACATAAAATATTAATAAAAACCTCTTTAAAATTAAAGAGGTTTTTTATTTGAAAAAATCTAACAACCCATTAACCCAAAAGAAATAACTAACTCTTGGTCAACAGTGTTACCGTTTTCATCTTTTGCTGGTGTCCAAGTACCAGGTAAATCTTTCATCAATTTAATAATTTGCTTATCT
>CAKZOX010000158.1 GCA_937138295.1 uncultured Campylobacteraceae bacterium | reverse complement strand
AGCTCTATAAGCTTATTATTAACTATGTTTAATTCTTGTTGGTTTAAAAAATCTTCTAACTTTCCATATTTATCTAATTCAGATACATATACAATATCCCAATGGTTGCAAGCTCTATAAAAATGTGAATGATGTTTTTGTGATGTATTGCTATATGTAGCTATATCTTCACTAACTAAAATTAAATCATTAAACTTTCTAGCCATTAAACTAGAATAACTATACAGTAAAGTTCCATTCTCTTCACTATAAAAATTACTACCATTTTCATCATTTCCATATGCAAAACTATGTGCTACTTGTTGATTATTTGCCATTTT
The DNA here is from genome assembly GCA_937138295.1 of uncultured Campylobacteraceae bacterium. Lineage (GTDB taxonomy): Bacteria > Campylobacterota > Campylobacteria > Campylobacterales > Arcobacteraceae > JALRJW01. The sequence continues at coordinate 24,036 of CAKZOX010000158.1, read as the reverse complement.
TTATCCTTTAATTAATTAGTCATTTCTATATATGACTTTTGCTTTTATTTGGTTAATTCTTTCTTTGTAACTAACTACTATTTCATGATTTTGAGATACTAATATTTTTCTAAATTCATCTGCTTCTTCAAAATTATCAAATATATATCTCTTGTAGTCATTTGTCTTATCTGTAATATAATAATACATACTAAATCTCCCAACAAGACCAACCCAAAGATAAGTCTAATGTGTTAATTATCCAATTCTTACACTCTTCGATATCTTTAAAATCTTTAGTATATGATTTTCCTAGTTTACATTGAATTTTAAAAGTTTTCATAATTAATCCTTTAAAATCATTGTCGCTAAACTTACCACATCACAGTATCTAACTATACTATTGGCTTCGTCTGTATAATACACACTAACCCAAAATCCTTCAATACCGTTAATGGTTAATTTTGATATTATTTCATCTGGTACTGCTGTATCAATTTCTTTTATTTCATTACAGTACTTCTCACAAAACTTAATATAATCGCCTTTAGTTTCACAATTTATAAAATCTTTTAATTTATTCATAATATACTCCTAAAATAATCTATCAGCTAATTTCATCATAGCTTTATCGCATTTCTTTTGAAATTTAGAATTAAATAAATACCCTAAATTTAAACTTACTGTAACTATTACAGTTCCATATAAAAATAATTCAAACATAACTTTTCTCCTATTCTAATAAATAATTAATTGGTTACAATACACTCACTTACAATTCCAAAATCTTTGGAACTCCTTAATAAGTGTTATAGCCTTATAACACTGTTTAGTCGGTTATAAAGCTATAAAGTAATTTTGCTATATAATGTTAATTTTAATTGCATTTCTGCAAATGTTAGTAAGAATAGCAATAACTCACAACTATTAGTTATATATTAATTTTATTTTATTGGTTATATAGTCCCGTATAACTCTTAACGGTTATCTATACACTACAATCCCAAAATCTTATAAAATTCATAAATACATACTTAATACACCTATAACTAAATTATAGTCTATGTATAAATTTAATTTATAAATTTTGAGTACGGTATCAAGTTAGAATAAAACAATTTAATAAACTGTATAAATTATTTAAAATATTAATCTATTTTAATCTAATAATTTTAATCTAATATATTTATAAGTTTTCAAGCCGTTGAGTTTATCTTTGTTTTTCGGGTGCGATTAATTAAATAAATAAATCTATTAATCCCACATTTTTATAAATTGATATTATTAAAAAATTAAAAGTTTAAAAAAGTATTTAAAATAATAGATATAATCCATTATAAAATCTTAATTTCTAACTTTTTTTAATACCTGGACAGTATATTTAATTTATAAATATTCATAGGATTAAAATTATATAAGAAAAAGATATTTTATTTTCTATAATTTAATCAATATATATAATCTATAATTTAACCTAATACGATTAAATAGATTATATAGCTATAAATATTTAATTTATAAATATGACAATTTTAAATAACATTAAGTAATAAACACTTAATAATATACATAGGATATTTAGTCCTATGTACACTATAAACATTTAAGCTTATTTGTTTAATTTAGCAAGTTTTTCTTTTAATTTTTGTTTTTCTAAGTCCTTTAAAGCCTTAAATAATTCTTCGTTACTTTTAAATTTAGTAATAGAATTCTTATCCGAATTGATTAATTTCATACCGTCTATGAATTTACTAATAGATATTTCATTAAAATTTAAAGTTGAATTAGAATTAATATAAATAAATATGCTTTTAATTATTTGAGTAAATTTTATATTTAATTTATTTTCTAATCTAATACTAATAATTAAAGCTAGACTTTTTTTAGAATAGTTTATATATTCGTCATTATTTTTTAGCTCTTTAATTTCTTTTATATAGATATCAAATACACTTTTAAGAATGTTTTTATTCTCTTGTTTTAGGTTAATAATATTTATATTATTATTATTAAAAGTTTCGTTTAATTCTAATATTTCACTAGATACATTTAGCTCTTTTCTGTTAGTTGTAGTTTCCATTTTTTTGTCCTTTAAGTAATTAATTTTAAACATTAAATAAATGTTTTCGTAAATGTATTATAATATCATTAAACTTAAATAAATATTAAATCTTAATAACTTTTAATAAATATTTTAAATTAATATTTTAACTATATATATGATAAAAATAATACTTATATAAAGATAGATAAATTAATACTTATAACATATAAAAATATATATAAAGTATAAAGGAATATAAAAAAAGTATTATATTGTATTATATTGTATATGCTCTTCACTAAAAAAAATATTCATACCCTATAAAATATAATATTTTTTATTATCACTATATTTTGATTATATGTAATTTTATACCTTATAAGGGGTGGTAGGGTCAAATAATATTTTTTAGAGAGGGAGTTACGTCATTCAAACTCAACACCAAAATAAGTAAGCTTAAACAAAACTTAAAGACACCAGAAGAAAAAAATATGAAAAAATCTGATGTCTTTTAGTTAGAACTTAATATTTGTGAGTATATTCATTCAGGAGAAAAATGAACAAGATAATTATATTAATTGATTTATTAGTTATTGCTTAATAGATTGTCTTCTTGCTTTAAATCTAATGTTTGTTCTACATTTGGCTTATCTATTTCAATAAATGTAAAACCTGCTATGTTGTTTATTTGCATATTTATTTGTTGTTTTTCTTGCACAATACCAGTTATCTTACCAGCTGTTTCTGCTATCTTAATTGCTGTTAATAGTTCATATTGGTTCTCAGAGTGTTCTAACATATCGTGTGACTTATCAACTGCTTTATGTACTAAGTCTTTTAGCTTATTTGCTAATTGTTGATTGCCTGACTTAAATACTTCTTGAGGGTCTGTGTTTTCCATTTGAAGTCCTTTCAATTTGTGTTTTAAAATTGTAGCAAAATATAAATGTTTGACTACATAATGTATATTTGGTATTATATCATAAAAAAGTAAGGAGCATAAATTGGATAAAAGCTTAATTGATAGCCTAAAGATTGAGAATATACCTATCGAGTTGGTTAATTTTATTACTCATAATCATTTGGGCAAGAAGAAGAGTCTTATGGAAGGTTGTCAGGTTAAACTGCAAGAAAGAACTAAAGATGTACTTGATAGTATTAAGGTTCAGAATGGAATGAGTAGTATTAGTAATACTATTGATTTGCTTATTAGTACAGTTGTAATGTATCAGATTAATGAAGTAGATGACCCAAGTCAATTGTCTATATATGATGCATTAATGAAGAAGGATATTAAGAAAGATGGTTATACAAGACCAGTTAATGTTAATGGTAGAGAGTTTTATAGTGTAAGTAAGTGTGCTAATCAGTATAGAGTTTCAAGACAGACTGTAATTAATAGAATAAACAATTTAAATAATCCTAAGTTTAGAAAGTGGAATTATTCAGATGAAGACTTAGATGTTAAATATGATAAAAGAAGGATTGACTAATGGGTGGACTGTTACAAAGAGCAGTATTACCACATCAACATAAGATTATATATTCCAAAGCAAGATTTCCTTGTCTAGTAGCAGGTTTTGGTTCTGGAAAATCTGAAAGCTTAGTTATGAAGGTATTAAAGCAATTGTTTGAGATACCTAATGCTCAGATTGCTGTATATGAACCTACTGTAGACTTAATTAAAAGAATTATGTATCCAAGATTTGAAGAAATTTTAAACGATACTGGATTAGTTTATAAGTTAAATAAATCTGATGGAACAATAACTATTAACAATGTGGGTAATATTATATTTAGGTCATTAGAGAACCCATCTAGGATTATTGGGTATGAAGTACACCATAGTCACGTAGATGAGCTTGATACAGTTGATGATGATAAAGCAGAAGATGCTTGGATGAAGATATTGTCAAGGAATAGAAAAAGAATACCAGATGGAACTAAGAATACAGTTAGTGCTTACACTACTCCTGAAGGTTATAAGTTTACATACAAAAGATGGCATAAACAAAGACAGAACGACATTGATGTTAAAGGATATAGTGATTATGAACTTATAAAGGGTTCTACTTATGATAATCCATTCTTAGACCCTTCTTACGTTGAAAATCTGGAAAACTCTTATCCAAGTAACTTGATTAAAGCTTATTTGAATGGAGAGTTTGTAAACCTTGAAAGTGGACAAGTTTATACTGAATTTGACCCAGATTTATGTGATACAAAAGAAGAATTATCTAATAGTAAAGAAATGCTACATATTGGAATGGACTTCAATGTTAATCATATGAGTGCAGTTATAGCTGTGAAAAGAAATGATAAGCTTTATATAGTTGAAGAAATATGTAATCAAGCAGATACTCCTTCTATTATAAATGAAATAAATAAAAGATATGGTGGTTATCCTATTACAGTTTATCCTGATGCTTCTGGTAATTCTAGGAAAACAGTTGATGCATCTAAATCAGACATTGGTTTACTTAGGGAAGCAGGATTTAGAATATCAGCACCTAAAAAGAATCCAGCAGTTAAAGATAGAATACTTAGTGTTAATACTATGTTTAGGAACTCTAAAGGGCAACAAAAACTATTTATTAATACTAAAAATTGTAAGAACTTGGTTGATAATTTAAACGAACAAGCTTATGATGATAAAGGTAATCCAATGAAAGCAAACAATGTTGACCATATGCTAGATGCATTGGGTTATGTAGTTCATAGATTATTTGGTATTAACAGAGGTAAATCTTCAGTTAGAAGAATGAGCTTCTAATATGATACAATACTAAAAACAAAATGGAGCGATTATGGCTGATAGAAAAACAGATGATGTAAGATTTGTGCATCCAGAATACACTAAATACTTTAATCAAATGAGTATTACCAGAGATGTTTTTGATGGAGTGGATACTACTGCAAAATACATTTACAGATTACAAAGAGAAGGTGAAGATTCTTTTATTAACAGAGTAAGAAACATTACTTTAAAAAACTTTATTAAAAGAGCTACTGAAGCATTTGTAGGTATGATTTTTAGAAAGCAAATTGAAGTAACTGGATTTGATGATGTTATGATGGATATTTTTGGTAAAGTTGATAAAAGAAATAACTTAAATATATTTGCAAGAGAAGTTACTACTAATCTTATTGTTGATGGTAAAGTATTTATAGCATTGGATACTGATTTAGAAGGTAGGTCTGACCCATATGCTATTGCTTACAACAGAAGTCAGATTATTAACTGGAGAAAAAATGCTAATGATGAATATACAATGGTTGTTGTAAAAGAAATATTGGCAGAAGAAAGTGGAGAGTTTGGTTCTTCATATGTAAATCAATATAGAGTTTATAAAGAAGATGGTAATGTTGATATTTATAGAGAATCAAATGGTGAAACATATTTATATTTAACAATAGAAACAGAATATGATTACATTCCATTAGTAGCTATTGAATTATCAGATATTCCACCATTATATGATATTGCTAAGCTTACTATTAAGCATACAAATAGAACATCAATTAAAGATAAATATTTAGATATGTGTGCTACTCCTATTCCTATTGTATGGAGTCCAGATATTGACTCAGAAGAAGACCCAACACAAGCTGTATATGTTATTGGAGCTGATGAAGGCTTTGTATTTAATGGTTCTAAAGATGAATGTGACTTTGAGTGGAGAGAACTTGCTGGTACATCTATTGATAAACTACAAGAAGATTTGAATGTAATTGAAGAAGATATTACTACTGGTGTAATCAGAGCATCTACTTCAGATAACACAACTATTAAAACAGCTACACAAGCATACTATGAAGCATCTGAGTCTGCAAATAGAGTTGTTGTTATTGCTAATGCTGTAGAACTTGGTCTAAATAAGGCAATTAGAATACTTGCTGACTTAGCTAATATAGAATTAAATGTAGAAGCAAGAGCAATTATAAATAAAGACTTTAATGCTATACAAGGAAATAGTGATAGTGTTAGATTATTATGGGAAGTATTCTTGCAAGGTGGATTATCTACTGAAACATTCTTAGACTCATTATCTAAATTTGAATTGATTGATATTGGTAGTGTTAGAGATGAATTAATTAGAATACAAACTGATGACTTTAAATTAGAGCCAAGAGTTAATGATAATAGTGTTAATAATAATATGGATAACAGAACTGTATCAGCATTAAATCAAGAGTAAATTTGCCAGTAGTATAACTTTTATGTTATACTTTTGGCAATAATTGAGGACTCAATTAGTTTACATAAAAAATAAAAGGTATGGATATGTCTTTAGAACAGCTAGAGAAATTTGTAAATGAATCTGGTAACGAAGAAGTTATTGGTGCATTAAACAATGTTAAACAATCGTTTGAGAGTAATGTTGATAGGCTGACTTTCTTGGAAAAGGAAATGAAAACAGCTACAGAAAAAAGAGACTCTATTAAAGGTCTTGTTAAAAGTAAATTTGGAATTGATGAAGTAAGTGAAGAGTCTTTAAACTCTATTGCTGAAAGATTAAATTCAAATGGTAAGGACAATGGTGAAGTAGATAAACTTACTTCTATGCTTGAATCGTTAAAGTCTGAGAAAGAGACTATTGCTTCTAAGTACAATGATACTGTTAATAGCTATAAGCTTGAAAAAACATTAGCTAAACTTGGTGCAATGGAAGAGACTGAAAGTTCTAAAGCTTATGATATTGTTCTTAATGAGATTAAAGTTGGAGCAGAGTTTGGTGAAAATGATGAAGTTGTATTCAAATCGCAAGATGGTACAACTATGAGAAACCCAGATGGAAGTCCAGTTACTCTAGCAGATAGGTATAACCAGTTAAAGCAAGATGATAGCTTATCGTTCTTGTTTAAAACTAAAAGGTCTAAAGCTGGTTCAGGTGCACAAAAAAGTGGAAGTTACTCTAAAGAAGCAGAGTATTTTGATAGAAACTCTGAAAACTTTAGTTTAACAAAACAAGCTGAGATTTACAAGACTAATCCAGCTTTATACAAACAATTAAAAGGTTAATTAAATGGCTTATACTAAAATTTCTGATATTATTATCCCAGAAGTATTCAATGATTATATGATTGAAAGAACTACTGAAAGAGCAAACTTTTATTTAGGTGGAATTGTTCAAAACAATCCTGAATTAGATGCATTAGCACAAAATGGTGGTACTGTAATCAATATGCCTTTCTTCAATGATTTATCTGGTGAGTCTGAAGGTCTTTCTGATAGTACTCCATTAACAGTTAATAATATTACTACTGGTGCTGACAAAGCAAGATTACAAATGAGAGGTAAAGCATTTGGAGCTAACGACTTAGCTAAAGCATTATCTGGTTCTGACCCAATGGGAGCTATTGCTGACTTAGTTGCTGACTACTGGGCAAGAGATTACCAAGGTTTACTAATCAACTCTTTAAAAGGTGTTTTAGCAGATAATATTGCTAACGACTCTAAAGATATGACTAATGATGTTGCTTCTGAAGATGCTGATACTAATGGTGTTAAGTTCTCTGCTGATGTATTTGTTGATGGACAAGCTACATTTGGAGATGCTTTAGGTGGTATTACTGGTATTGCTATGCACCCAGACACATACTACTACTTATTAAAAAATGACCAAACTTCTTTCGAAAGAGAGTCAAGAGGTGATTTAGTAATGGAAACATATAGAGGTCTAAATGTTATTGTTAATAGAAATATGCCTAAAGTAGCAGGTTCAACTTCTGGTAATAAATATACTACTGTATTATTCGGTGGTGGAGCATTTGGATATGGTCAAGGTGGAGCACCAGTTCCAGTTGAGACTGATAGAGATTCTTTACAAGGTACAGATATCTTAGTTACTAGAACACATTTCATTATGCACCCAATGGGAGTTAAATGGACTGAAGGTTCTGTTGCTGGTAATACTCCTACTGGAGCTGAGTTAGCAACTGCTGGTAACTGGGATAGAGTATATGAAAGAGAAGCAGTTAAGATTGCTTACATTATCCATAACTAGGAATTAGTTATGGGTTTATCTTCATTCAATAGAGCTAGAGAGTTAGCTAAGAAAAAAGCTGAAGATAAGAAGGTAGAAGAAGTTAAAGCTTCTACTCCTTCTAAAGCTAAAGCTAAAGCTAAAACTAAAAAAGAAGATTAGTTTTATAGGGCAGTTATTAGACTGTCTTATTAAGATTAAAAATAGGATTAAAAATGGCTTTAACTATATACCCTGACACTAACTATGACAGTTTTATATCTTTAGTAGATGCAAATACATTTCTATCAGAAAATAGTTTGCAGTATTCACAATGGGATGCTTTAGACGACTCAACAAAAGAGATATACTTAAGAATATCTTTTGGAAGAATATTAGGAATAATAGATTTAGAACTAATAGTAGAGCAATCTGATATTGACAATTTAGCTAAAGCTAATTCTTTAATGGCTATACACGATTTAGTATATTCTATTTCATCAAGCATTAACCCTAATGTTGGAGCAATAGTAAAAGAAAAAGTTGGAGACTTAGAAGTTGAATATTCACAAAAAAGTGGAGCAAAAGGTATAAACAGAAGTCCTTTCCCTTCATCTGCTAAAACAATATTGTCTAAATACTGTGAACAATTATCTTTAGGAAGTATCAAAACATTAAAGATAGAAAGGTCTTAGTATGGCTCTAAAGGATACAATGCTTTCAACTGCTAACAGAATGATACAACAGTATGGTTCTAATGTAGTTTTAAAAAAGAAAATTACTACTGGTAAAATATACAATCCAGTAACTGATGAGTTTGAAGGAATAGACTCAAGTATAGAAGCAAGTGTTAATGCTATACAGTCTAAAAAAGATGTAGGTGATGATACACTAGCAGAAATACAATCAGTTAAAGAAATTCTTCTACTAGAGTATTCTAATGAAATAGAAGGCTTAGACAACACTTGGACTTGTAATGGTAGAAAAATATATCATGTTAAGACTACAAGTGTTCAAGGTCAAGACATACTTTATAGGATTTATGTTGGCTAGTACACCGTTTACTCTAATAACTGGGTTATCTTCTGAATTAAAAGATAAAGTAAGAGAGTCAGTAAAAAAAGAGTTGGAAGAAAAGTCTAAACATATAATATCTCACTATCTTCAAAGGCAAGTAAAAGATGGTGGATATGGTATAGTTGCTAAAGATGGCAAAAGCAATGGAAGTATAAATAACTGGAAATCAACTGTATCTGACAAAGGTGGTAAATTATATATGACCTTCTATAATAATACAATGGCTACACAAGGAGACCCATTCTACTATGTTAAAACATTATATTCTAAATCACCTCATAGATATTATGAAGATGGTTATGCATCAAGAGACCAAGGACTTACAGAAGAAAAAGTTAAAGAGTTAAGACAGCTTATAAAAACAGAAGCTCTTAAAGCAATAGAAAGACCAGCTAAACAAGCTATATATAAAGCTATTAAAAAAAGAAAAAGGACTAAGTGATGGGTTTATTAGAAAACAAAATAGAATTATCTAAGAAGTTTCATACAGAGTGGACTGAAACAGAAATACATTGGTATGGTTTAGAATTTAGTCTTGATGGTATTGAAGAATGGATACACTTAGAGTATGTACCCAAATTTGAATCTAATGCTACTTTAGATGGCTTTAGAGATACACTTGCTTTTATTGACATAGATGTATTTGCAAGAAAAGAAAACAGAACATTTGAATTATATGATAAAATATTAGAAATGTTATCTTCTACTAGAATTGGGAACAATGGTATTAGAGACATTACTATATCAGGTAAAGACTTGATAAGTACAGATAATGGTGATTATAGGGTTCTTAAGATAACAGTATTGTTGAAAACTTTATAATTTAATGATATAATAACTCGGTTATTAAAAAACAAAAAGGATTAATTTATGGCAATTAATGTAACTGACTCACAAGGTACTAAAGCATATTTAGTGGCTTCTGGAACTTCTGTTAATGATGCAACTGCTATCTCTACTGCTATTACTGGTGGTAAACAAATTGGTTGTATCCAAGATTTAGGTGAAATTGCTTCTTCAAGAAGTGTTCAAGAATATACTTGTTTATCTTCAGATGAAGTAACAAAATCATTAGGTTCTATTACTTTACCTTCATTAGATATGAATTTATTATTTGATGCTGGAGACACAACTGGTCAAGCAGAAATAAGAACTATGTATAACAACAATGAAAGAAGAACTATTATTATTGAAATCGCTGATGATGCTGGTACTAATCCAACATACATTACTTTTGAAGTAGCTGTTTCTAAGTTTGGTAACTCAATTCAAAAAGACAATGCAGTAATGCAAGTATGTACTTTTGAAATTTGTTCTAAACCTGCATTTGTTTATGCATCATAGTAATTAAATTTACTATTACTAAAGGTAAGTCTTAATTGGCTTACCTTTTTTTATGTTTACTTCATTTGACTAAAAAGTAATTATGTAGTATAATTTTTTAAATTTAAAATTGGAGAAGTATATGAAATTAAGTCAAATTAATTATGACCTATCTAAACCTACTGAGGTTGAGATTAAAGACCCTAAAACAAATCAATCATTTGAGAACCCTGCTTTTATTAGTTTATATTCTATTGAGTCTAAACAAGGTAAAACTGCACAATTAGCAATCTTTAGAGCTATTATGAACCTAAGAGAAGAAAATAAAAATTCTGAACCTACTGAAGATGAAATTAAACAAGTTACCTTTAAACCTTTAGCCACATTAATTTCCGGTTGGAGAGGTATCGAAGATGAAGAAGGTAATGAGTTAGAATTTACACCTGAAAAAGCAGAAGAGTTAATTTCTACTTATGACATCATATATAATGCTGTTAATATAAATACATCATTGATGGGAAACTTCCAGAAGAAGTAGAAGAAAATCTACTTCTATACTCAAAGCAATTAGCTTACTATAGAACAAGTCCAAACAAAGACTATAAAGATACAAGTAGAAAATCAAGAGCAGAGCTTACAGATAAAACATATTATCCTAAGCTTAATGGCTCTGAGTATTTATTAGAGCATCTTTCAAATATGGGTTTTGCTATGACTGGAATGTCTGGGCAGACACCATTAACATTTACAGAGATATACAGCTATATGAGAGCTACAAATACTGCTCTTTCACCTAAAGAGGTACTTACTATTAGGAATATGAGTTCGGCTTATGTAGGAGAGTCATACAACGATAATCCACTTGCTGCACCACCTTATGTTTCAGAAGAGATGGCTAAACCAAAAGATAACGGTAATAGCATCTTAGAAGCTTTCAAAGTCTTTGCATAATTATTATGCATTGCCTTTGAATTACTACATTAGATATAATCATAATAAATTTTTAAAAAGGATATCAAATGATGGATGAACAACTATTGCTAAGTATAGCTTTAGACCAAAAAGAATTTGACAATAGCATAGAAGGTATTGATAAAAAGATTAGACAGTTTGTTAAGAAAAATAAAAAATCTTTAAATATGGATTTTGATTTTAGAAAAAACAAACAACAATATGAAGCATTTATTGATTCTTTAACAAAAGTGGTTACTGCTCATATTAAAAAAATAAGTAATGAAAACACTAAAGCTTACGAAAAGCAAAAGAAAACAGTTAAAGACTTAGAAGATTTTGCAAGCAAGTTAAGAAAAGAAGGTTTAGCTGAAGAAAAAGAAATAATAGCAAAGAAAACTGAGTTTACTAAGAGGAGCATAAAAGAAGAAGAGTCAAGTAAAAAACAATCAAAAATACAAGAAAAAAAAGATATTGAATCATTACAATCTTTTGCTGACTCGCTAAAAAAAGAAGAGCTTAGCAATGAAAAAGAGTTTATAAAGCAAAAAACTAATTTAACAAATCAAAACATAAAAGAAGAAAAAAATAAATTAAAAGCTGAAGAAAATCTTAAAAAAACTGTAAACAATAAGATATTAGCCTTAGAACATAAGCTTGCTACTGAAACTAGAAAAATACATAGGAAAGGTCTAAAGGAACAAATTAAAGTTCTTAAAGAAGGAACTATTGCTACTGAACAAGAGTATCAAAAAAGACTTAGACATATCGACAAGATAACTAAAGAAACTACTGAGAAACAAAGGAAAATGTCAAGAAGTATTGCTGGTGTATTTAGTGAAGATACTGGTACTACATTTGGACACAAGTTAGCTACTACTGCTCAATATGCTACTGCTGGAGCAGGTATATACACATTAACAAGAGCTATGAATGAACTTGTTAAAGAGTCTATGGCTTATGATGATGCTTTATATAACAATATGGCTGTACTTAATGCAAATAGAAAAGAAGCAGAAGCATTAGCAGATACATCAAGAGATTTAGCAATAGCTTATGGTGGAAATATAAAAGAGATAGATGACTTAGTATTAACACTTGGTAGAGCTGGTGTATCTACTAAAAACCTAGCTGATGCAAGTAAGTCTGCTGTTGAATTAGCAAAGATTACTGGAGATAGCTTTGGTGATGCTTCTAAAGTAATGAGTACATTTATTACTGCCTTTATGGAAAATGGAAAAGAACTTGAAGGTGGAGTAGAAGCATTAGGTGACAAACTTGCTTATATGGCTAATGAGTCTAAATTATCTGTTGAAGACTTAGGTACATTATCCAACTATGCCTTATCTACTGCTTCATCTTTAAATCTTACAGTCGATGCAGTTGGTTCTCTTGCTACTACATTCTCTAACTTAGGTATGAACGCATCCACTATTGGTACACAAATTAGAAAGTTAGATGTAATATTCAAATCATCTAAAGGTAATGTTAATGACTTTTGGATTGAAATAGGTGAAGACCAAAAAGCATATCTTGATGCCATTAGAAAAGGTGGTAATGAAGGTAATAAAGCTTTATCTGATTTTGTTACTAAATTAAGCAAAATGGACCAAGATGTATTTACAAATTCTACAAGAAATATGGAGATACTTGAGAAACAATTACTAGAAAACCTTAGAAATGGTGCAGACATATACATTAAGCATTTATCTGGAATAGAAAATGCATTAGACTCAACAATTCAAGCACAAATTAAATCTATGGGTGCTACTACATCAATGGAAAGAGCTTGGAATAGTTTAATTACTACTTTTGATGGAGCTGTGTCTTCAATGATGGATATTGCACTACCAAGAAAACAAGTAGAATCTTTAGCTGAGTCTCATAAAAAATTAAATGGTGAAATTGGAGACTTAAAAGTTGAACTAAGTAAGCTTTCTGAAGGAACTATTGAATACGATAGAATCAATACTATTTTAGTTGATAAAATTAAAGAACTTAATTCAGTAGAAGTAGAACTAAAAGATAATCTTAGCGAAGTAGAGACTGCATTTGATAGTGTTGGAGATAGGGCAGAAAGTTTTGCTTCTACTATGGCTGTTGGTGGAGCATTATATGCTGGCATATATGGGATAATAGGATTAATTAATCTTATTGGAAAAGAAAGCGATAAAAGTCTAGGAAAAGTTAATGCTTTAAATAAAGCCTTATTAGCATTAGCAAGAAATCCATATGCTTTAGCAATAGGTTTAGCTGGTATAGCACTTACTGCTACAACATCTAAAGAAGAAAAACATATTAAAACATTAGAAGACAGATTAAAAGCTCAAGAAAATGCTGTTAATTCATTAAAGAAACTATCTAATGCAGAAGATGCTCATATCCAAGCTAAGATTAGAGCATATGAAAAAGAGATTGCTAAAACTAAAGAGCTTATTGAAATAAGAGATAAAGCAGATAAACCTAAAAAATCAAAAGATAAAGAAACTGAAAAAGTTAAAGTAACAGATATTAAAACTGAAAAATCTGTGAAGCTATTGGAAGATATTGATAGAATAAACAATAAGATAATTAATGGTGAAGAACAAAAAATTGTAAGTCTTATGAGACAACAAGATTATCTTCAAGAACTTGAAAATCAAGCATATAACAACTGGCAAAATGAAACAAGCTCTAATACAAGAAGACAAGAATTAGAAGAAAAGTATTTAGAATTAAAAAAACAAAGATTAGGCTTAGATTACAAGATAGTTCAAGAAAATGAAAAACTAGAAGCTGAATTTGATAAAGCTTATGAAGCATCTGAAAGAGAACACAGAAAAGAATTTGCAAGAAGAGTTAAATTATCTCAGTTAAAAGAAGAAGAAAAAAGATTAACTGATGAACTAAACAATAAAGAATGGTCAAAACAAGATATATTAAAAAGTCAAATTAAAACTCTAGAAAATCAAAAACTTTTATCTATAGATAATAATGATGCAAAGAAAAAAGATATTGAAATACTAAAGACTGAACTTGAGTTAAGAAAGTCAATAGTAGATGAACAAAAAAAACTTATAGATTTAGAAACATCAAAACAAGATTTAGGAACAAGAGAAAGAGAATTTGCATTAACACAACCAGAATTCTCAGATGGATACCTAGGAAGTGTTGCTAAAGCAGAAAATAAAGTATTAGGTGCAGAAACTGAAGTATCTCAAACTGAATTAGAAATAGAAAATATTCAAAGAAAACTAGAGCTTAGTAATACAATAGAAGAGAAGCAAAATCTTATGCTTGAGCTTAAAGAAAAAGAGCTTGAGTTAGACAAAGAAATGTTTGAGCTTTCTAATACTAAGGTTGATGCTTTCTATGACCCAATGCTTGAGCAAATGGATAGAATACCTAAAAGTGGTAATGATGTTATAGATACACTTTCTGATGTTGCTAAGATATATGCTAAAAACTCTAAGAGAAATGAAAAATTTGCAGTTGCAGAACAGAAGACAGAAGAAAAGTTACTAGAGCTAAAAAATGAAGGTAAAGAAGGCACTAAGGAATATGCTGACCTTGAAGATGCATTAGATAAAACAAAAGCTCAAAAAAGAGAAGCAGAGATAGGTGGATATGCAGATTTAGCTGGAGCTATGAGTCAAGCATTTGCTGAAGGTAGCAAAGGTGCTATTGCATTTCAAGCTATTCAAGCAACTTTAGGTATTGTAAATGGATTTACTGCTATATCAGGTGCTTGGGCTTCTGCTCCATTCCCTGCTAATATTCCAGCAGTAGTTGCTACTACTGCTCAAATGCTACCAATAATAGGAACATTAACATCATTAGGTGGTTCAGGAGGTGCTTCTGGTGGTGGAGCTTCAGCACCATCATCATTTGAAACAGCAAGAGCAAATATCGAGAACACTTATAATCCTGTAATAGACAGATTAGATAAGCAAATAGAGATTCTTGAAGCGATTGAGTTAAACGGAAGTGCAAATCTTCTTAAATTAAAATCTTCTGATTTAGAATTCCAAAAAGACTTAGGAATATCATCTCAAAATGTTCTTGAAGATAGTATGCTTAGGTTCTATGATAATTTAAAAGTTATGTATCAAGATGACTTTAGAACAATTATAACTTCTATAACAGATTTTGAAAAAGAATTAGGATATACGGTTTCAACCATTGCTACCTCTGTAAGTGGTGCTATGAGTGAAGCTGTTTTAGGTGAAATTGATGCTGATAAAATTGCTAAATTAACAATAGACCCTACAAAGTTTAAATCAGTTTCAGACATTATGGAATTTATGGTATATCTAGGCGAAGAAGGTTTATATTCTGTCTTAGGTGCTTCAGCTTTAGATGCTAGGTCAGATAGCTATCAATCCTATGTTAATGGATTTAATGCAGCGACAACTGAAGTAATAAATACAATTTCAGACTATGCAATTGCTGTAATTGATATTTCAAAAGATTTAAAAGATAGTAGCGATGATTTTAAAGAGATTTTTGATGACATTACTGGAACAACTACATATGCTACAAAAGAGCTAGAAGATGCTTATGCTGATATTGAAAGAATAAAAGGTGATAAATCATTTTCTAGTTACATTCAAAGCCAGATTGAGGCAATAGATTCTTTATACGCTGAATTTGACAAAGACACAATTGACTTGATTTTAAGTAGTAATTTAGAAGATGCGACTGCACAAATAGAAAAAATTGAAGGTTTATCAATAAAGATAAAAGAGGCTTTTGATGGTGGAATTGAAGAAGCACAAAATTTTGCTGAAAGTATTGAGCTTGTGGCTGAGGCTATGGCAACTTCAACAAATAATATTCAAGACTTTTATAAATCATTTTTAACAGATGAACAATTATTAAATCAACAAGCCAACAAATTAGGTTTAATTATCCCTAAAACTATGGAAGATTTAGTAACTCAATTTGACAAATTAGCTAATGATACTTTAGGCTTAACTGATGAGGAATTAGAATATTTAGAATCTGCTAAAGATTATATGCAAGATATTAATGATGAAATATTAGCAGATTTAGAAAACAGTCTAAATCAAGTTGAAAGTATTATGTCATCTTTATCATCTACTATTGATAAATTAAGAGGTTCTTCTGCTACAAGCGAACAAACATTACAGAAATTTTATGACTCTTTAACTAATACTAAATTATTATTTGAAGGTACAGATTACGAAGCAATAAATAAAAGTGTTCAAGAAACATCATCTTTAGTTGGCACATTATTAGATACTAAGAATTTTACAAGTGCTGAAGCTATGGCATTTACACAATTAAGAACAGCAAATGAGTTACAAGATTTAAACATTGAAGCATCTAAAACGCAAGAGGATTTATTAGGGGAAATTGCAACTAATACAGCAGAAACAGTTGATGTATTATTACTTCAATTGCAAAATTTAGGTGGAAATATTGAAGATGCTATAGCTAAACTAAATAAACCAGTTGATTCAACTTCTTATATTAGCGACCTATATAATCAATACGGACTTACTCAATATCAAGACGGAAGCACAGCTGGTATTGATTATTGGGCTAATCAGATAGATACTGGAAGTATGTCAGCATCTGATGTAACAAGTTCACTTGCTTCTGCTAGTAATACAGTTTCAGCAGTACAAGATATTTATGATAAATATGACCTGAATCAATATCAAAATGATAGCTCAGGATATGTTTATTGGACACAGCAAGTAGAAAGTGGGAATATCGCACCTGAGGACTTAGAAGAAAGTATTAAAACAGCAGCAGAAGCAAGTGGATTAGTTAAATTTGCAGATGGTGGAATAGTTACAGCACCTACAGTTGGATTGATTGGTGAAGCTGGTTACAACGAAGCTGTTATTCCTTTAAAAGACCCTAATGACCCATTACAAATGAATACTGTAACAAATGAGTTAAAAGCATTAAGAGCTGAAAATGTACAAATGAAAAATATTATGATAAAATTAGTTTCAAATAGTGAAAGACAATTAAGTACACAAAGAGGGCTTTTAGATAGCTCAATGAAAATAGAACAAGGAGCGTATTAATGGCACAACCAACAGTCTTTAGACTAGAATATTTAGGAGCAGTAAAAGCAGAAAAAAATAAAGAATATACTGCTGCTGGAATGGCTGCTCTCTTTACTGGTGCTACAAGCTTTATTTTAAAAAGTAGAGGAAGTAGAGATAATCCAATTATGGTATCAATCAATAAAAGTGTAGCATTTGAAATTACTTATGATGAGATTTCAACTTTTGACGGACAAACGGCTTTAACTTATGTATTTAATCAGGATTGTATTATAGCCGTATGCAAGGAGATACCAACGATATGACTTATGTAAAACAAGAAATAACACAATGGTTAAGCAGTAATATCACACAAACTTACAACGATTGGGTTGATACAACAACTTACATTTATGAAGATATTGCAAGTCCGTCTAATAATTCAGTCGTAAGATACAATGGTTACTTTTGGAGAAGTTTAATTGATAGTAATACTGGGAATAACCCTTTAGAAACTGAGAATGAAGCATGGTTCAGGTGGCAACCAAGTAATACTTATGCAATGCTAGACCAAAAGTCTTTAACATACACAACAAATGTAGGAAGCGATATAGTTGTAGAATTTGAAAGAGGTAATATAGACACTTTAGGATTAGGTTATCTTGAAGCATCACAGGTAACTATTGAACACTATACTTATGGTACTGATGGTACAGATGGTACAATTATAACTGAGGCGACACAAACATTTTCATTCTCTGTTAACGAAGATGTTTATGATTTATGGGATTATATCTATGCAGATTATAGTGACATTATTGGCAGAGCTATTAAAATAGATATTAAGCCTATTGGATACAAAATAAGAGTAACAATCGCACAGTCTTATAATAGTATTGCATCATGTGGTTTTATGGTTGGAGGTCAAGGTGTATTTATGGGTGATACTAAAGATGAAGTACCTTTAAATTTTAATTCTTATTCTTACAGTGCAACTGATGATTTTGGAAATTTAAGTGTCATAAAGAGAAATGTGCAGGATTTAGTGGACTTTGACACTTATATAGATAAAGATTTAGTTGCAAAAGCTAAAAGAGATATTAAAACTAACCATGATGAAATTATGATGTTTGTAGTTGATGAAAGTGCTGAAAGTAGTTTTGATAATCTAATTACTTTAGGTAAAATTAGCAATGCAAGTATAGTAGCAAGAACAGCACATAAGAATGTTATTAGCTGGTCGATTTTTGAATCAATTTAGATATAATAATAAAAAAGGAATTTTATGGCAGAAATTACGCAAACAATATCAACCATTCCTGAAGCAGGACATAGAGGTATTGACTCAAGAGATGATTTTGTAACTAAACAAGAAGCATATCAAGACCACCAAAGAGATACTTTAGTAGGAGAATTAAATAATTTTGGTGCTCAGGCAAATAGTTTGAGGACGGAAGTAAATACATCAAGAGATGATGCTGTGTCTGCAAAAGATGAAGCAGTTGCAGCTAAAAATGTAGCATTAGCTGGTGCAAATTATAAAGGCGACTGGGTAGCAGGTTATAATACAACTGGATACAATCTAAATGAATCTGTAACTTATACAGATGGGTATGCTTATAGGTCAAAGATTAATGACAATTTAGTTGAGCCAACTTCTAAAACAAATACAAGTGAGTGGGATTTTGTTGAAGCGGTTTCACCTGAGGATTTGGCTTTAAAACTTAATGCTACTAATCCTAGCATAACTGGAAGCATTACTGAAGAAGTTTCTGTATGTACATTAGCACTAGAACCAGATAATGGTACAGTACAAACTTATACTGCTACTGGTGATGCAACATTTACTGATGGATTAGCTGATGGTCAATTCTTAACATTAATACTAACTAATGGTGGTAATACTATTACATTCCCTACATTAACTTGGTGGAATGCAGAGCCTACATTAGGTACTACAGATAAGATATTCTTTGAGAAAATTGGTAGTACATTGTACGCAACTCAAGTAGGTACAATAGTATGATAAAGGATAGAGCACACTCACTTATAGAAAGTGGAGATATAGCTGAAGGTGTATCATTTGATGGTGCTACAGATTATATAAGCAATGGGTATGTTGGAAATCATAATTCAAGAAATATAACTATTTCAACATTTTTATATTTACCTAGTAACTCTAAAACATACAATTCAGTATTTCAAACATATTATGACAATTTAATTACTAAACAAATAGAAGCTTTTTATGATAATTCAGAGAATAGATTTTTTGTTTATGTATATGCAAGTAATGGTGTACCAGTAGCAACTCTTTCAACAAGTGCATATAGCAATTTTAGTCTTAATACGTGGAATCATATAATGATAAAAGGTAGACTATATTCTGGAGATACTATTGAACTATATGTAAATGGTATTCTTGTATCAAGTGAGGTGTTAAGTGGTTATGCTTATGCTACTTCTAATATAGGATTAACAGTAGGAAAGACAACAACATATTACAATGGCACTATGCAAGGTAGAGTAAGTAACTTTTTTCTTGACACTTCTACTAGCTATACAGTACAAACATTTTTAGACAGTAATAATAAGCCTATAACTAATCTTGATTCTTATTCACCAGATTGTTACCTACCAATGAAAGATGCAAGTACAGCACATCAAAACTTAGGAACTGGTGGTGATTTTTCTCAGAATGGTACTTTAGCCACAGCAGATAGAGGTGCTAATCAGGATAACTGTGTGGCTAGTTACTTTAAAGACACACAAAATATGTCAAAAGGTATAAGTTTTGGTACAGTTACAAAATTTACAGTTAGTTTTTCAGCTACTATTTTTAGTAGCTCCGATACATACATTGTTTCAACTGGTTATGCAAATGGTTCTACACAAACCAATCGTTTAGATATACGTATTGGTCCAAATACAGTATCTGTGCAAGTAGTAGACAATAGTAATAATACCATCTTATCTTACTATTTTATTAGAACAAATCTTGAAATAGCCAGAAGTGTTACGATAGCTATTGATTTGGAAAATACAACAAACTGTGTCGGGATAATAGATGGTAAAGTTGAAAACTTTATTTTAAGTACAGGTATAGGCGGCAGTATCTTGCTAAATAATCAAATGGACATAAATGACTATGCTTATTTTTCTGATGGCAGCAGAAGTCGAAATGCGTCAATAGGTGAACTCTACTTCGACACAAACTACATAGACCTATCAACAAACAACCCATTCTGGGATAGTGAAACAAACAAACCTATACCAGTAAGAGCTATGATGAGAAACACTGGGGCTATGCCTCTTATAGCAATGCCGATTGACGCATCATGTCCAGAAAAGAACTATGGTACAGGTGGAGACTTCACTTTGTACGGGTAAAAGTTAAGTAGAGGTTAATGGAGTTTATTGTATAATGTGTAATATAAATAGAAAAGGACTAGAAATGATATTAGATGAATTTCCAAACTACGATATTACACAAGACGGTAAGGTATTCAGTTTAAACTATAATAATACTAATGAAAAAAGAGAGTTAGTAAATAAGATAAATAAAACAGGATACGCAGTAGTTGGCATAACTAATAGTAAAGGTAAGCGTCAATTTATAGGAGTGCATAGGTTAGTAGCAAAAGCTTACTTACCAACTACAGATGAAAGTTTACAGGTTAACCACATTGATGGAGATAAGTTAAATAATACTGTAAGTAACTTAGAGTGGTGTACAGCACAACATAATATAAGACACTCTTTTGATACTGGACTTAACACAGGGCATAAAAGTAATGTAAACGGTAACTATCAAGGTGAAGATGTTGTTCATGCTAAATTAACTGAAAATGATGTGATTAACATAAGAAGTAGGTATGCAAATGGTGAAAAAGTAAATGACTTAGCTAAAGAGTATGGATTGTCTAGCTTTGCTATGAACGCAGCCATATCTAAGACAAGTAAGGTTAGGACTTGGACACACTTACCTTACCCAGAGTATGAGTTAGTTGGACAGAAAAGACAAGCAAGAACTGTAGAGCAGTATACACTGGATGGGAAGTTAGTAGGTGAGTTTAGCTCAATTAAAGATGCAGCTAAAGCATTAGGTAAACATCATAGTAACATAAGTAAGTGTTGCAACGGTAAAGTAAATAGTGCATACGGATTCGTGTGGAAATTTAAACAACAAGAAAAGGATAAATAATGACAAACATAAAAAATACGACTAGGGGTAACCCATGGCTTTAAAGGGCGCACGCAGGAGCGAGTGAGTATATTGCTAGGAGTGCTAATAATGATACTCTTTCTACTAATACAAATTACTTAGATTCATCATCTTTTACGCAAACACTAACTCAGTTTTCAGGTGCAATATCATTTAAGCACAATGATACAAGTGTAGATAATCGTGAAATTGTTTTTATGTTCGGAGTTGATGCTAACTACAATAGTGGTCTAAACTTGCACGCCTATTTAAATGAGGATATAATACTTAAATGTTTTGGTAGAGAACTCGTTGTTAAAGACTTATCTCAAAATAAGAGTTGGCATACTGCGATATATTCAAGAGACTCTTCTGGGAATCTTTATATGTGCATTTATAACAACTATACAAATACTTTTAGCAGTGTTTCATATATTAATCATACTGACGAACTTGATTTATCTATTCAAACATCAATATTTAGTGGAAAATCAGAAGTTCTTCAAGACTGGGATGGACAAATAGCTGAATTTTATTTTACTGACCAACACATAGACTTCTCACAAGAGTCTAATAGAAACTTATTTGTGAATCAGCTTGGATATGTACGTTCGTTAGATGAACCAATAGCACAAGGATTAATTCCTGAACCACTTATTTATCTCAAGTTTGATGACCCTAACAATCTTGGAAAGAATAGTGGTACTGGTGGTGACTTCGTGGTAAATGGGTCTGTAACTCAAGGCTCAGACTTCACATTATAATAAAGGAAAAAGATGAAATATTGCCCAAAGTGTAATAAAAATAAAGACTATTCATCGTTCAATAAAGCTAAGCATCGAGATGGTAGACCAAAACTATCTTCTTGGTGCAAAGAGTGTACAAAGAAAAAATCATCAGAGTATATGAAAACTAAAGCAGGTGTCATTACTGGAATTTGGAGAAACCAAAGAGCGAATGCAAAAGCACGAAAAATGAGTACACCTAGTTATACAAAAGAATGGTTATCTAAATGGTTATTGAATCAACCTCTTTTTCATAAATTATATGACGAATGGACAGAAAGTGGGTATAAGAAAAGATTAAAACCTAGTGTTGACAGAATTGATGACTATAAGAGTTATACAAAAAACAATATTCAGTTAATGACTTTTAAAGAGAATAATGACAAAGCACATAGTGATAAATTCAATGGGCTTAATCAAAAACAAACAATAACTGTAGAGCAGTACACAAAAGATGGTGACTTTATTTGTGAATATTATTCATATGCAAATGCAAGTAGAGAAACTGGAATAAACAAGTCGTGCATTAGAGAGTGTGCTAATGGAACTCAGTCTCACGCAGGTGGGTATATTTGGATAAAAAAGGATAAATAATGCAAAAGTGGTGTTTAATTAAAGATGGTACTATCTTAAAGTACAACGTAAATAAGCCTCAAGTTGTAGTTGGTTCTACTGATGGTGTATATCTTCCTTTAGAGGATAATGCACCTAGTATTAATACAACTACTCAAAGAATTAGTGGAAGCACTTATGAAGTATTAGCAGATAAAGTTGTTAAGACTTATACTGTAGTAGATATTCCAGTTGAAGAACTACAAGCTAAATTACAGAAAGACTTAGAAAGAACTATTGAAGCTCATATAGACTCAGTAGTTAAATCTAAAGGTTACAATAACCAAGATAGTATCTCTAAGTATCTAGTAGCTGGTAATCCATTCTATGCAGAGTGTGAAGCTATTAGTGTATGGATTGGTAATGTATGGACTACTGCTATTACTATTATGAATGATGTTAAAGCAGGTACAAGAGAAGTACCTACTGACATTGTTGCTGAACTACCTATTTACGGAGCTTAGTATGAAATTAGAACAACTAGAGGACTCAACTAGAGTCCTTCTTGAAGATGTAGTAGTAACAGTAGATAATCATATTATAACTGCTATTACTGGATTTAACTTTGATGGTGCAAGTATACCTAAACCATTTTGGAGCATCATCGGTAGTCCTTATACCGGAAAATATCAAGTAGCAGCATTAATACACGACTTATTATATGCTACTGAATACTTTGATAGAAAGACTTGTGATGATATATTCCTATTCTTAATGAAAGAGTATGGTGTAGGTTATCTAAAGAGATATGCTATGTATTGGGCTGTAAGAGCAGGTGGTAGATTTGTTTGGAATAAACACAAACCAGAAGATGTAAATATAGCAAGGATGTATATAGATGTTAAAGAAATTAATTGCTAGTGTATTACTAGTAGGTATGTTTACGGGGTGTACTGGTGTAATAACTGGACACGAGTACTCAAAGAAAGACTTTGTTATAATGTACAAAGTTATTAAAGGTGGAGTTACAGTGTTTATGTCTAAAGAAGATATAGAACAAGCTAGATTAGATAAAGTAAATATAGTAGTTACTGATAGCTACAAACTAATTGAGGGAAAGGATGCAGAGTAGGTTTAAACTACTTACTTT
>CAKZOX010000157.1 GCA_937138295.1 uncultured Campylobacteraceae bacterium | reverse complement strand
AAGTCTGGTCCAAAAATCAAAAATGGTATGGTTTTTTGTTTAGAGCCTATGATTTGTCAAAAGGGAAAAGAACCAGTTATTTTAGATAATGGTTGGGATGTAGTTTCTGAAGATGGATTAAGAGGTAGTCATTATGAACACACAGTTGCTGTTATTGACGGCAAAGCACAGATACTTAGTACTGTTGAATAATCGGGAGAATCCAAGTGGCAAAAAATGATGTAATTGTTGTTGATGGTAAAGTAATTGAAGCATTACCAAATGCAATGTTCAGAGTTGAATTAGATAATGGTCATGTAGTTTTATGTCATATCTCAGGTAAAATGAGAATGCACTACATTAAAATATTACCAGCTGACAAAGTTAGAGTTGAAATTACTCCTTACTCTTTAGATAAGGGTAGAATCACTCATAGATACAAATAGTATCTAAAATTTATTATGAAGTATTTAATACTTCATAATAATTTAATATATATAAAACTTTTTTTATGTACAATTCTATATGACAGAATTTACTAAACAATCTATACTTAATCACCTAAATAAACTAAAAACTTATGGTTTTAATTACCACGAAAATGTAAATATTAATATAAATCAAAAGGTGTCAAATTTTTCACTGCCTAATGATTTATCAAAAATTGAAAACATAGTTAAAAATTGTCATTTATGTCAAAATTCTAAAACTAGAAAGAATGTTCTTTTTTCTCAAGGAAAGGAGAATTCTAATGTAATGTTCATATTTGATGAGCCTTCAACAAGTGAAGATGATACGGGTAATTTTAATGAAGGCAAAAGTGGTGAAATGATTGTTAAAATGATTACAAATGTTTTGAATCTTAAATTAGAAGATGTTTATACTACAACTTTAGTCAAATGTAAAAGTAACGATAATCTTAAATATAGTGATTATGAGATTTGTTCAAGTTATTTAGATAAACAAATACAAATTGTTAATCCAAAAATAATAGTATTATTTGGTGAAAGAACATATAATTTTTTTACTAAAAATGATGACTTTTTTAAAATTAGAGGTAAAGAGTTTCAATATGAAAATTCTCTTGTACTTGCAACTTATGCCCCATCATTTTTATTAAGAAATCCTTCTTATAAAAAAGACTCTTATTTAGATATATTAAGAGTTAAAACTATCATGGAGTCGTGATTTGAAATTATCATATATATTTATTGTATTAATTTTAATTTTTACTGGATGTACTCAAAAAAGAGTTATTGAAGTAAAATATGAAGATAAGCCAGTTATAAAAAAACAACTTCCATCTAAAAAAGTTGTACCAAAAGAAACTGAAGATATTTCTGTTTTTGATGAAGTAGATATTCAAGAAGATTTAAAATTCAAAGATAAACCAAGAAAATTCAGACTAGCAATTGTATATCCTTCAAAGCTTGTTTCAAAGTACTTCAATAGTACTTTGAATACTTCTTTAGGATATTTAAACTACAGAAATGCTGACTACAATATTAAAACTTTTGATTGTGTTGATGAAGATGTTGAGTCTTTAAATAAATGTTTAGAAGATGCTTACACAAGTGGTTATGATAAGGTTATAGCATTATTTACTCCTTTTGTAGGTGATAAATTAATGCAATTAAATACTTATAATCTAGAAATATATTTACCTTTAGTTGAAAAACATGATGATGTAAGATTTATATATGGTTCGATAAATTATGAAGAACAATTAAATAAAATGATGGAATATGCTTATATGAATACTTCAATTATTTATCAAGATAATTTTTTAGGAAATAAGCTTTTAGGTATTCATCAAAATATAAATTCAGATATAGATTATACTTTGAAGTTAGACAACAACAATAATAACTATAAAAACTTAATAGAAAATAGAGAAGTTTTAAATTATTCAACTGTGTTTATGTACACAAATGTAATTAAAACATCTCTTTTATTGTCTCAAATGACAGTATATGAAAGATACCCATCATTAATTTTATCTGCACAACAAAATTTTAAACCAGAATTATTTGCATTAACACAAAAAAATGACAGAAAAAATTTACTGATATTTAGTGCTATTTCAGATTTTAATGCTGTTTTAAATGATGAATTAGACTTTTTTGGAGCTGATGCTACATACAATTGGGTAGATTATTCTGTATTAGTTGGTGTAAATCATTTGTATGATAAAAATTTATCTAAACTTTTAAAAAATGAAATAATAAATAATCAAGTGGTCTATGAAACAAGAGTATATGAAGCTAAGAAATACGGTTTTGTTGAGATTAAGTGAAGTTTGGATATAATCGCGAATATTTAAGAATTGGAGTTTTAGTTTGAGAACACATTATTGTACTGAAGTTACTGAAAAAAACATCGGAGAAACTGTTACTGTTGCAGGTTGGGTTAACAGTAGAAGAGATCACGGTGGGATTATATTTATAGATTTAAGAGACAAAGGTGGATTAGTTCAGTTAGTTGCTGACCCACAAGATAGCAAAGAGGCACTTGAAGTTGCAGAGACTGTTAGAGATGAATTTGTTTTAATAGCAACTGGTAAAGTAAGAGCTAGAGGTGAAGGTTTAGAAAATCCAAACTTAATCACTGGAAAAATTGAGATTGTTGTTGATAATTTAGTTATTGAAAACAAATCAAAACCAATGCCTTTTGATTTAAATGATGAAAAAGTAAATGATGAGATTAAATTAAGAAATAGATTCTTAGAATTAAGATCTAGAAAATCATATGAAATTTTTCAATTAAGAAGTAAAGCTACTATCCAAGTTAGAAATACTCTTGATGAATTAGGTTTCTTAGATGTTGAAACACCAATTTTAACAAAATCAACTCCTGAAGGTGCTAGAGATTATTTAGTTCCATCTAGAGTTCACGGTGGAGAGTTTTACGCATTACCTCAATCACCACAATTATTCAAGCAATTATTAATGGTATCAGGTTTTGATAAATATTTCCAAATTGCTAAGTGTTTTAGAGATGAAGATTTAAGAGCTGATAGACAACCTGAATTTACTCAAATAGATGTTGAAATGTCTTTTTGTGACCAAGAAGATGTAATTAAAGTTGCTGAAAAATTAATTTACGATGTATTCACAAAATGTGGGAAAGATGTACCTAGTACATTCCCTAGAATTACATATGCAGAAGCGATGGAAAAATATGGTTCTGATAAACCTGATTTAAGATTCGACATGCCAATGGTTGATGTAATTGATATTTTTGCTAATTCAACTAATGAAATTTTTGCTGACATAGCAAAAGATAAAGCTCATAATAGAATCAAAGCTATCAAGTGTCCAAATGGAGATAATATTTTCTCTAAAAGACAAATGAAAGGTTTTGAAGATTACGTTAGAAAATTTGGAGCTAAAGGTCTTGGTTACTTCCAAATGAAAGAAGATGGATTAAAGGGACCTTTAACTAAATTCTTCTCAGAGGCTGATTTAGAAGAGATTGTAAAAGTTACTGAATTAGAAGTTGGTGATGTTGTATTCTTTGGTGCTGGACATAAAAAAGTAGTATGTGATTATATGGGTAGATTTAGATTATACCTTGCAGAGCAAATGGATATTATTCCTGCTGATGCATATGAATTTGTATGGGTAGTTGATTTCCCTATGTTCGAAATTGAAGATGGAAAAATCAAAGCATTACACCATCCATTTACAATGCCAAAAGATTTAAATAAAGAAAACATAGAAGAAATTGAATCAATTGCCTATGATATTGTACTAAATGGTACAGAACTAGGTGGAGGTTCAATCAGAATTCATAAAGAGCATATTCAATCTGAAGTATTCTCTTTAATGGGAATTTCTGAAGAAGAAGCTCAATCTAAATTTGGATTCTTATTAGATGCACTTAAATATGGAGCACCATCTCATGGTGGATTTGCTATGGGTCTTGATAGAATGATTATGTTATTAGCAGGAACTGATTCAATCAGAGATGTTATTGCATTCCCAAAAACTCAAAAAGCTCAATGTTTAATGACTCAAGCACCTTCTGAAGTAGATGCAGAGCAATTAAAAGAATTAAGTTTAAGAATTAGAAAAACTGAACAATAAAACTTCTTAGCCTAAGCATTTAGCTTAGGCTACATTTACACACAATTTATAACTTCAAATATAATTATATTTTATACAATTGATTAAAAACTAATCAACTTATATCTTCATATAACATTCACTTCTTAGTATAATAACTTAATATAAAACCAATAAAAGGGTTAAGTTAGTGAGTGATAATTTATATATAGATTACAAGGGCATTAGTGTAAAAAAAGAGTTGTATAGTGTTATAAAACATATAGAAGATGTTGAAAAATATAGAGAAGAATTAGGTAGATTAAGTTCTTCATGGGATATATTTGCACTTTTAGGTCAATTAGGTGACATTAACATTGATGTTGGTAAAACAAAAGAAAACTTTACAAATTTAACTACTACATTATTAAATCAATTAAGTGAACAAACAATAAAAAAAGTAACTCAAGAGATGAATTTTAAATCTCAAGTTGCCATTGATGTTGTTATTAGAAATTTATTTGAACGAACAGCTGACATTGGTTTTTTGGCTACAGATGATGATATTAGAGACTTTTTAAACAATTATACTTCAAAATATAATTCAGAATCAATAGAATTAAAAGACCAAATAAAACAAAGATTTAAAGAGTATGTTGCTAAATACTCTGTATATTTTGATATTGTTTTAGTTAATCCTAAAGGTCATGTTTTAACTAGATTAAATGAAGATATTGATGTAGATAAAGTAAGTGATTCTTTTTTACAAAAAGTCTTAAATAGTACTGATGAATATGTAGAAACATACAGATATCATCAATTTCTTCCACAATTTCCTAAGACCTTAGTATATTCTAGTAAAGTTACAAAAACAAATAACTCTAATTCTGAAGTTATAGGTGCACTTTGTTTATGTTTTAAATTTACAGATGAAATGAAAGGAATCTTTGATAATTTAATTGACAAAAAAAATAAAGAATGCCTGACAATTTTAGATGATGAAGGTTGTGTAATTGCATCAAGTGATCAAGATCATATTTCAGTTGGTTCAAAATTACCAATAATTCTAAATGATGAATATAAAATAATTTCCTATGCAGGAAGAGATTACATAGCTAAAACTTGTAAAACTAATGGTTATCAAGGATTTATGGGATTACAATGGTATGGACATATTATGATACCTTTAGAGTATGCTTTTTTAAGTGATGAAAATAATCAAAATAGTACAAATGAAAAAATCATTCAAGCTATGATGGATAATGAGCAACATTTTTCAAAAGACTTAAAAGATGTTTTTAACAAAAGTAGAACAATACAAGACAACCTAAGTAGGGTAATTTGGAATGGTAATATTGCTCAATGTAAATTAAATTCTTCAAATAGAGGTTTTTCAAAATCCCTTTTAAATGAAATTGGACTTACGGGAATTAAGGCAAATTCATCTTTAAGCAATTTAAATCAAACAATTTTAAATTCGATTATAAAAGATAGTGAATTTTTATCATCATTAGCGATTGATATAATGGATAGAAATCTTTATGAAAGAGCAAATGACTGTAGATGGTGGGCATTAACATCATATTTTAGAGAAAGTTTTGATGAAGAACAAACTTTAACTTCAAAAAAAGATGAAATAACAGCAATATTAAAATACATAAATGATCTTTACACTGTATATACTAACTTGATTGTTTATGATAATAAAGGAAAAATTATTGCAGTTTCTAATTCTAGAGAAGAGCATTTAGTTGGAAAAATGTTAACTCAAGATTGGGTTGAAGATAGTTTAAGATTAAAAGATACTTCAAAATATTGTGTATCAAAATTTGAAAACACAAATTTATATAGTGATAAACCGACTTATATTTATTGTGCTGGAATTAAATCTTTGCTTCATCCAAATCAAATTAAAGGCGGTATAGCAATTGTATTTGATTCAGAACCACAATTTGAAGCTATGCTTGATGAAACTTTACCAAAAGATAATAAAGGTAATAAATTAGATGGTATTTTTGCTTTATTTACAAGCAAAGATAAAAAAATTATTTCATCAACTAACAAAGATCTTAAAATAAATGATTATTTAAATTTAGAAGATGATTTCTTTAACTTAAATAATGGTGGTTTAAAAAATAAAATAATTGAGTATGAAGGTGCTTATTATTCAGTTTCTGTAAGATGTTCTAAGGGATATAGAGAATACAAAAGTAGCTCTGATGATTATAAAAATGATGTATTGTGTTTTGTATTTATTAAAATAGGGGATATAAACGAAAAATTAAATTACGCACTTTTAAATAACAATCAATTCACAAATAATTCTCATACACAAAAGAATTTAGGTGATAATACTGTTGAACTAGCAACATTTAATTTAGGTAAAAAATTTCTTGCTGTGGAAGCTAATAATGTTTTAGAATCAGTTAGTATAAGTGAACTTCAAGAATCAATAGAGATAAATGGTGATAATCCATTTAAAGGGATGGTTGTTTATAAAGAAAAATTAATATCTGTATTGGATATTAGAAAGTTTATAAAAGAAGATGTTGATGATGAAGATTTAAATTCAATTATTTTATTTGAGTATGATAAAGATAATAAAGACCATTGTATAGGTATTATGGTTACTAGTTTAGAAACTATTAGTGTAGTTGAGAAAAAATCTATACAACATATAGAAAACCATTTTTTAGGAACAGGAACTTTAATCAATAGTTTAGTTGATATAAATGAAGGTGGAGTTTCAAGACCTGCTATGGTTTTAGATATAAAAAAAATAGATGAGAATTTAACCGAAAAATAGTAAATATTTGGTTTGTTAATATATATTAGGTAGAATACAAAAAATATATACAAAGATTATAAAATGAGTTTTAACTATAATATAAAAAAGCCAAATACTTTTTTACCAACAACAAAAGAAGAAATGATCCAAAGAGGGTGGGATGAATTAGATGTTATCCTAATTACAGGTGATGCATACATAGATTCACCATTTATGGGGATTTCTGTTGTAGGTAGACTTTTAGAAGATATTGGTCTTAGAGTGGGAATAATAGGACAACCTGATGTTGAGTCAGATGTTGATATTAAAAGATTAGGTGAACCAAAACTATTTTGGGGAGTAAGTGGTGGAAGTATTGATTCTATGGTTTCAAACTACACAGCTTCGAAAAAATTTAGAAATAGTGATGATTACACTCCAGGTGGAAAAAACAATAAAAGACCAGATAGGGCTACTTTAGTTTATACAAATCTAATTAGAAGATTTTTTAAAGATACAGCACCTATTGTTTTAGGTGGAATTGAAGCATCTTTAAGAAGACTTACTCATTATGATTTTTGGACAAATAAATTAAGAAAACCAATACTATTTGACGCAAAAGCTGACTATATGATTTATGGTATGGGTGAAAAAGCAATTATTGAACTTGGTGAAACATTAAGAGATGGTGGAGATGTAACTAAAATTAGAGGTATTTGCTATATTTCAAAAGACCCAGTTGCTGAGTATAATCAAATTCCTTCACATCAAGAATGTTTAGATGATAAAGAAGAGTATATAGAACTTTTCAAACACTTCTATGATAACAATGATCCTGTGTACTCAAATGGATTATGTCAAAAAATTGACACAAGATATTTAATTCAAAATCCACCAAGTGATCATTTAGATCAAGATGAAATGGACCACGTTGCAAACTTTCCTTACCAAAGAGATATGCACCCATTTCATAAAAAAGATGGAAAAGTTAAGTGTTTAGAGACTATTAAGTTCTCGATTATGACTCACCATGGTTGTTGGGGTGAATGTAACTTCTGTGCAATTGCAGCTCATCAAGGTAGAACAATAAGAACTAGAAGTGAAAAAAACATCATTGATGAAGCAAAACACTTTACTACAATGAAAGATTTTAAAGGAATTATTTCAGATGTTGGTGGACCAACTGCAAATATGTATGGTTATGAGTGTAAGAAAAAACTTAAAAAAGGTACATGTACAGATAATTATAGATGTGTAGATGCCCATAGACTTTGTAAGGCTATGAAAGTTGACCACTCAAGAAATATTCAATTACTTAAAGATATTAGAGAAGTGCCAGGTATTAAAAAAGCCTTTGTAGCTTCAGGTGTTAGGTATGATTTAATTACAGCTGATAAGAAGCATGGTAAAGAGTATTTAAAAGAAATGGTTGACCATCATATCTCAGGTCAAATGAAAGTTGCTCCTGAGCATACAAATGATGAAGTTCTTCATCATATGGGAAAACCAGGTAAGCAAACACTTATTGACTTTAAAAAGATGTATGATGAATTAAATAAAGAATCAGGTAAAAAACAATTCTTAACATATTATTTAATTGCAGCGCATCCAGGTTGTGAAGAAAAGCATATGAAAGATTTAAAAGATTTCACTACAAATGAATTAAAAATGAATCCAGAACAAGCTCAAATCTTCACACCAACACCAGGAACATGGTCAGCTGTTATGTACTATACAGGTCTTGATCCATTTACAAAGAAAAAAATATTTGTTGAAAAAGATTTAAGAAAGAAAGAAAAGCAAAAAGAAATTGTAATAGAAAAGAAAAAATTTCATCATAATAAAAAGCCATCAAGTGCAGGTATGCAAGGCTAAAGTTTTGATAAACATAAAAAAAGGGTAACTACAATTGTAGTTACCCTTTTTTATTTTAAAAAATTACTGAATACTATGCTAAAGCATTAAGCATATCAGCTGTAACTTCTGATACATCTTTAGTACCATCAAGTTCCATAAATACACCCATATTTGAATAGAAATCAATTAGTGGAGCAGTTTGATCATGGTATGCACCAAGTCTGCTTTTTACAGTTTCTGCATTATCATCTTTTCTAGTAACTAATTCACCACCACAGTAGTCACATACTCCATCTTCTTTTGAAGGGTTAAATTCAACGTGGAATGATGCTCCACAATCAGGACATACTCTTCTTCCTGTAATTCTTCCAACAATTAATTCATCAGGAACATTTAAAGAAATAACTTTATCTAAAGAAATTTCCATAGTAGCCATTAATTCATTTAAAGCTTCTGCTTGTGCTAGTGTTCTTGGAAAACCATCTAAAATGAAACCTTTTTTACAATCATCTTGAGCAAGTCTATCTTTGATAATACCTATAATTGTTGAATCTGGAACTAATTGTCCAGCATCCATAAATTTCTTAGCTTCCATTCCCATATCTGTTTTGTCTGCAATTGCAGCTCTTAAGATATCACCTGTAGAGATTTGAGGAATACTATATTTTTCAATTAAAAACTTTGCTTGTGTTCCCTTACCTGCACCTGGCGCTCCAAATAGCATTAAATTCATACTTTATTTCCTTAAGTTTTTTCGTATTGTATTCAAAAAGCATTTAATAGTACATAAGGTCAAATATTTACATAAAGAATTTAAATTACTTTTGATACAATCTTTCTACTTAAATCAATTAAGGGTATAAATGAAAAAACTATTTTTAATAATTGGTGCACCAGGTAGTGGTAAAACTACTGATGCGGAATTAATTGCACAAAAACACGAAAATATTACACATTATTCAACTGGAGATATGTTTAGAGCTGAGGTTTCAAGTGGTAGCCAAAGGGGTAAAATTATTGATTCATACATTTCAAAAGGTCATATTGTTCCTATTGATATTGCTATTGAAGCTATTTTAGGGGCTATTAAGAGAGCTTCTACAGATATAGTTGTAATTGATGGTTATCCAAGAAGCGTTGAACAAATGACAGAGTTAGATAAATACTTAGATAATGAAAATGAAGTAGAACTTGTGAGTTGTATTGAAGTTGAAGTATCTAGAGATACTGCATTTCAAAGAGTATTAGGAAGAGCAGCAGATGCTGAAATTACAAGATCTGATGATAATGAAGAAGTATTTTTAAATAGAATGAATTTATACACAGAACCTTTGGAAGAAATAAAAGAGTTTTACTCGAATAAAAATTTACTTAAAACTATAAGTGGTGAAGGTACTATTGAAGAAATAGTTTCTGAGATGGATGAGTTTATTCAATCAAAAATTTAATTAAAAGTACAAAATGAACAATAAAAAAATAAATTTTTATTCTGTAATTATAGGAACTGAGTTATTAAATGGGCGTAGAAAAGATGCCCATTTTTCATTTTTAAATGAAGAACTTTTAAAAAGAAATTGGGAACATAAAGCATCTTTTGTTATTGAAGATGACACAAAACTTATGTTTGATATATTTAACCTAATAAAAAATGATGAAAATTCTGTAATGTTTTGTTATGGTGGAATAGGTTCAACTCCCGATGATTATACAAGACAAACAGCTGCACATGCCTTTACAGATGGCAAAATGGAATACAATCCTAAAGCAAAAGAATTGATTTTAAATCAATTTGGTGATGAAGCTTATCCCCATAGAATAAATATGGCATATTTACCATTAAACGCAAAACTTCTTAAAAATGTAGTAAATAATGTTCCTGGGTTTTATTTAGAAGATAGATTCTTTTTTACGCCAGGATTTCCTTCAATGAGTCAATCTATGGTAATAGAAGCTTTAGATAAACATTTTCCAAAAGGAATCAAAAAATATTCAAAGGTACTTACAGCTTTTTGTGGTGAAAATGATTTAATTGATACTATGAAAAAAGTAAGTGATGATGTAGAATTATCTTCGCTACCAAAGTTAATTGATGGAAAGAGAAAAGCAGTTATAAATATATCTTCAATTGAAGAAAATAAAGAAAGCGTTGATAAGAATTTTAATATGTTTATTGAATATTTAGAAAATAATAGGGTGGAATATATTTTAAAAGATATTAGTCTATAGGTTTATAATATCCAAATTTCCAACTATTATCTTTTGGATAATTGTCTAAATTAAAATCATTCCAGACTTTTATACAAAGTTTATTTCCAGCTTCTTTTTCTTTTTTTGCAAATACAGCAGCTCTTCCAAAATTTGTCATAGCTCCTTTGCCATTTGCATACATATATGCTAAAAAACAATCAGCTTTTGTATATTTTTGTTTTGAAGCTAATTCAAAATAGTATTTAGCTTTAATATAATCTTTTTCAATAAGCTTATTACCTTGTAGAAAAAACCTACCTATCATTACTTGTGATTTAGGATTTCCGTTGTTTGCATCTTCTAAAAAAAGATTATAAGCTTTTTTGTATTCTTTTTTATTCATTAATTCTAAAGCATACTTGTAGTTAATGTCAAAAGCAAACAGTGAATTAAAAATCAATAGTAGAATTACTAAAAATCTCATTTTTAATCACTCTATAACTTTTTTTATAAAGGGGCTTAAGGAAGTTACAATTTCATAGGAAATTGTATTGTGTATTTTGGCTAAATTTCTAGCATCATCAAATATACATACTTCATTATCATTTGTATTTAAACTAAGGTTATCCATAGAAACTCTACCTAAAACTCGATATCCATCTCTAGTAAAATACTCTTGATTCTCATTGATTCTTTGGAAGCCATTTCCATATCCAAGGTCATAGGTTGAAATTGTTATTTTTTTATCAGTTGTATATGTTCCACCATAACCAACACTTTCATTTTCTTTTAATTCTCTTGTGGAAATTCTACTCGCCCATAAAGATAAAACAGGTTTTAATTTAGGAAAATCAAATACATTGTTATCATCTAAATATCCATAGCTAGCAATACCAACTCTAGCCATATCTTCATCAAAGTTTTCACATCTAAATAGACCTGCTGAGTTACAAGAATGGAACATTGGTGTAGGTATTGAAAGTTCTTCACATAATTTATTAGTTATAAATTTAGTGTGATTAAAATGTTGTTTTTGAACATAGTATTCACTTCCTAAAGTGTCAGCGTTTTTATAGTGAGTCATTACACCACAAATTTGTATATTCTTCTTTAAAAGCCCATAAATACAGCTTTCAAGCTCATTTTGTTCTATTCCATTTCTGTTCATACCACTGTTTACCTTAATATGAACTTTGATGTTTTGTGGTAGCTTTTCTATGTGTTCAACACTATTTAGTACGATGTGAAAAGTATGTGAATAACTGTGAATAAGTTCCTTGAAATCAGTTTGTGCAAGCACAAGTATTTCACTGAAATAATCTTTGATTATATGGGCTTCTCTTAGGTCTCTTACTACTGCTTTTTTTATTCCATACTCACTAGTTAA
This sequence comes from uncultured Campylobacteraceae bacterium, assembly GCA_937138295.1. Lineage (GTDB taxonomy): Bacteria > Campylobacterota > Campylobacteria > Campylobacterales > Arcobacteraceae > JALRJW01. The sequence continues at coordinate 12,140 of CAKZOX010000157.1, read as the reverse complement.
CTTTGCCATTTCTTCTAAACCATGACCATATGCATTGTCTTTAAGAACTACTGCAATTTTATTTATATCTTTGGCTTTTTTAGAAATTATTGTAAGGTTTTCGAAAAGATTATTTTTGTTTATTTTTATAGTTGGCAAGTCTTTAATTTTCACTTTCATCAAAATATTGTCTTATTAATTTAGCATCTTTTTCGTTTAAAACATCTTTTAATTCTTCTAAATTTGCATTTTTAATTTTTTCAAATTCTCCAAAATATAAAAGTAGTTTTTTTACTTTTGCTTCACCAATACCTTTAATTTGAAGTAATGATACTTGTTTGTCTTCACGTCTTTTTTGTTTTTTATGGAACGTAATTGCAAATCTATGGGCTTCATCTCTTTGTCTTTGAATAAATTGAAGTCTTTGGTCACTTGTTGGAAGTTTTAGTTCTTTATATTCACCTTGAGCAGTTTTATAATGAATAATATCCTTTGCTTTACCTCTAGCTCTATGTGCTTTAGCATCAATTTTCTCTTTTGCTATTGCTACAGCTTTTAAATTTGCTCCACAAGAGTTTATAACATCATATGCTAGTTTTAAAAGAGTTTTCCCACCATCAATAATCCATAAATCAGGGGGTGAAGTTTTTTCAAAGCTTTCAACTCTTCTTATAAGCATCTCTTGCATTTGAGAGTATTCATCTTTTGATTCTAAGTTGTAGTGCCTAAAACTAGATTTATCATAACCATTGTTTTTATCATCCCAAACTATCATACTTCCTACTGTAGCTTGGCCCATCATGTGTGAGTTATCGAAACTTTCAATTCTAAGGGGTAGGGCATCTAACTCAAATAGCTTTTTTAATTCATGATAAATAGTAGTATTATTTCTATTTGAATCTAGTCTTAATAACTCTATACAATTATTCATGGCTATATTAATAAGCTCTTTTTTCTTATTTATTTTAGGAGTTGAAAATTTAATTTTTTTATCAAATTTATTTTGTAAAAACTCTTCTAAATCACTTTTATCACTAAGTTCAATAGCTGTTAATATCTCTTTTGGCAGAAGTGGTATTTCACTATTATAATAATTTACAATAGCTCTTTCATAGATTTCATTTAAGTCAATGTCCTGATTTTCTTCATTTGCATCAATCTTTACATAATCATGGGAAGAAGAAACTAGTTTACCTTCTCTTATAAACATTTTAACAATAACAGCTTTATTAGAGTTATTAGCAACACAAAATAAATCAAAATCATCATTACTAGCAAAATCAAGTCCAGTTTTTAATTGAGATTTTTCAATAGTTGTAATTCTATCTCTAAGTTTCATGGCATCTTCAAATCTAAAGTCTTCAGAGTACTCAAGCATTTTTTCTTTTAGTTTTGTAATAAGTTTATTTTTATTGTAAATATATTCTAAAGCATCTTCAACAATTAATGCATAATCTTCTTTTGTAATTTTTCCAACACAAGGTGCTTTACATCTTTTTATTTGATGAAATAAACAAGCTTCTTTTCCTTTTACACATGCTTTTTTTTGAACTAAAGGAATAATTTCATAAATTGAATCAAGCATATCTCTAGCACCACTTGAATAAGGGCCGAAATATTTTATTTTTTTATTGTTGAATATTTTTCTTGTAATTTCAAGTCTTGGAAAGTCTTCACTATAATCAATATAAATATAAGGGAAGGTTTTGTCGTCTCTTAATAAGATATTATATTTTGGTTTTAATTGTTTAATTAATGAATTTTCTAAAATTAAAGCATCATTTTCACTAGGAACTACAATCCATTCTAAGGATTGTACTTCACTTATCATTTTAAATATACGAGCACTTAATCTATCTGAAGGTCTTAGTTTTGGTGTAAAATTAAAATAAGATTTAACTCTATTTTTTAATACTTTGGCTTTACCAATATAAAGTAAGTTTCCGTTTTTATCAAAGTATTGATAAACACCGGGACTAGTGGGAAGTAGTTTTAATTTTTCTTCTAAATTCATGGTGCAAATGATATCAAAAATATCATTTGCTGTAAGTTAATTTTGAGGGTGTATTATAGTAAGTTTTCAATATCTTTTCTAATGCTTTCAGGTCTTGTCATAGTTGAGTATCTAGTTACTACTTTTCCTTCTTTATTGATTAGAAATTTTGTGAAATTCCATTTAATACTTTCAGATCCAAAAGCACCTGGAGCCTCTTTTTTTAAGTATTTATACAATGGATGTGCTGTGTCACCATTTACATCAATTTTTGAAAACATATCAAATTCAACTTTAAATGTTAAATCACAAAACTCTTTAATCTCTTTATTTGTACCTGGTTCTTGGTTTGAAAATTGGTTACATGGAAAACCTAAAACCATAAAATCCTTGTCTTTAAAATCATCATAAAGTTTTTCTAAACCTTTATATTGACCTGTAAATCCACATTTACTAGCTACATTTACAATAAGTAAAACTTTTCCTTCATATTTAGACATTGAAACTTCTTTTCCATCAATATCTTTAACTTTAAAATCGTATATAGACTGCGCATTTAAATTTGTTGCTGTTATAATCATAATAATTAGTCCTAATAATTTTTTCATAAATATTCCTTTTCGATCTGTATGTATTATAAAATATATTATAGTTTATTAATAGTTAAATATCGTAAGTTAAGAGTCTTAAAAATAGAATTGATTGTTGATTTTGTTTTGAAGTGGTCGGGGCGAGAGGATTCGAACCTCCGGCCCCCTGGTCCCAAACCAGGTGCGCTAACCAGACTGCGCTACGCCCCGAACTTTTAAAGAAAATGGATTATAGTAGTAGTTTGTTTAAATCTGTATTAAATTTAAAACAAATTTGTTTTTTCTATTAGAATATCATCATGATTTACAAATCTTCCACATCTTTTACCATCTAGTTTTCTACAAATATCTTGCCAAACTTCATCATGACCTCTATTTTTATTTGAGAAATGACCAATTGCAAAAGTTATTGCGTGTGCATATTCATGTGGAATTACATCATCAATCATATATTGTTCATTTTCTTTAAATCTTTTTTTATTTAAGTAGATGATGATTTCATCATTTTTAGTATAAACAGCCATACCATAATGTCTAGAACTTAATTCATCTGTAACTATTACAGGAATTTTTCTAACAACACCAAACTTTTGATATGCTTTTATTCTAAGCTCTTTTACTTTTTTATCTATTTTAGTTTGAAGTTCTTGATTAAGAGGATTCTTATCAAACTGATAATCATTCCACCAAATATATACTAAACCTATAGAAGCTACTACAGTGATAGTAAAAAAAATAGAGTATATATTTTTCATGATATTACCTAGGCGAATTTACTTAATAACACATCTTTATAATGATTTAATTGTTTCATTTTAGTATCATCACCACTATTTATATCCGGATGATATTTTCTTGCTAGCTCTTTGTATCTTTTTTTCACTTCTTCTTTTGTTGGTTCGTGAGTAAATCCAAAAAATTCTTTTGCACTTGAATGCTCATTTAAATTTTGATATTGATTAAATCCACCATTAAAATTAGAATTATTGAAGTTATTAAAATCATTGAAATTAAAGTTTGCGTTACCATTTCTAAATTGTTGTTCAAAATCTTTTGAGTTAAACTGAAATTGATAACCTTTGGTTTTTAATTTACTTTTTAAATAGTATGCTAATCCAACTACAACTAATATAAATCCTGCAACTATAAGTAAAAATGTACCAAAGTTTGTAAATATTAAATAGAGTATAAAAGCTAAAAAAGCAATTTTTAATATTCTATTAAACATATATATCACTGTATTATTTGCCATTAATTAAATCCTTCTGATACGAAATATTACTGAAATTAAATTAATTAAAAGTAAACATTTGTAGTTAGGTCTTCAATTTGTTTCAACATAGGCTTATAATTATTGTAAGTAATATTAATAGGATAAATCTCTTTTTTATATTTTAATATTAAAGAAGGAAATGATCTACAATGTAAACTTCTTCTTAAGTTTAATTCATTTTGTAAGTCTTCTTCAATCTTTTCAGATTTTAAATCTTCTTCAAATTTCTTCTCATCTAAACCAATGTTTTTGGCAATTTGAATTAAAGTTGATGCATCACTTGGATTTTTAGCTTCAAGATAATAAGCATTTTGAATACCTTCTATCATCTCTTCTTCTTTGTTTTGATATCTTGCTAAAATAGTTGCTTGACATGCTAAATATGTAGATCTTCTAGGTTTGCAATTTCTCCAAAAATCGTGATTAAATTTTGTTCCAACACTTTTTTCTATTTCATACCATATTGATTCAATTTTTTCTTGCATTTCTGTGGGCATTACTTCATCACTATGTTTTGCTAAACCTCCAACAACGTTTATAATTTTTATATTCGAAGCTAAATGTTTTTTTAGTTCATTTAATGTTGGTCTAAACGCGTAACACCAAGAACACATTGGGTCATGTACGTGATATAAAGTATGTATCATAATTAATCCTTTAATGTATTATATAAAACTTACTGTTAAACATTTTAATGTAAAATTTAATTCATAAGATAAAAAGGACAATTTTGGATTACGAAGAGTTTGAAAAAGCCATTGATATGTTTGGAATATTAACAAGGCTTTCTAGAAAAGAAATAAAACAAAAGTATTTGAAACTATCAAAGAAATATCATCCTGATACACCAACAGGTAGTGTTGAAAAGTTTCAAGAGTTGAAAAAGAATTATGAAATTCTTACAAAATATATGGATAATTACTCATACAATTTTGATGTAGAAGAATATAAAAAGCAATTTCCTGCTTTTACAAATTATAAAAATTGGTATAAATAAATGATTGACAGTAAATTCTTATTTTTAAGCTTTTTAATTGCAAGTGTTGCAACTTTAGGAAGTCTATTTTTTAGTGAGGTGATGGATTTTGTTCCATGTAATATGTGTTGGTACCAAAGAATTTTTATGTATCCTTTAGTACTAATATTTTTAATGGGTATTTTATACCCAGATGATAAAGTTTTTAAATATGCTATGCCTATTGTTATGGTAGGGTTAATTTTTTCTATATATCATAATTTATTAATGTTTGGAATAATACCTGAAGCAGCTGTTCCTTGTACAAATGGTATCCCTTGCTCTACAAAGTATATTAGCTGGTTTGGATTTATAACAATTCCATTCTTATCGTTCTTGGCATACATTAGTATATTTATATTAATGATACTTGGAAGAAAAAAGAATTAACGGAGATAATAAAATGCAAAATAAGAGTTTAGTAATAGTCTCAATTCTAGTTTTATTGGGATTATTTATTGGTGGTGGAATGTACTATAAAAATCTTCAAACACAAAAATCTATTGCACTTGCAAAAGAAAAAGCCTTGTTGTTTGAAAGACCTTATTCAGTTGTAGTTGGTAATAAAGATGCAAAGGTACAATTAGTTGAATTTTTTGACCCAGCTTGTGAAACATGTGCTTTATTTCATCCTTATATAAAGGCTATATTAGAAAAATATGATGGAGATGTAAAACTTGTTTTAAGATATGCACCATTTCATGAAAACTCAATTCATGCTGTTAAGATGCTTTTAGGAGCTAAAGAACAAGGTATGTTTATGGAAGTTTTAGATTTTATGTTTGCAACACAAAATTATTGGGTTCAACATCATGTTGTAAAACCTAAAATATTGTGGCAAATGTTAGGTCAAATTAAAGGTTTAGATATGAACAAATTATCTGAATTTATGAAAGATGAATCAAAAAATTACATTATTAAACAAGATTTAGAAGATGCTAAAACCCTTGATGTAACTAAAACCCCTGGTTATATAGTAAATGGAAAACCATTGCAAACATTTGGTCTAGATAATTTAATAGAATTAATAGAGTCTGAATTATAAAATTAAATATTCCAAATAATTATTTATGTAAATTAATAACTAAAATGTGACTAAAACCAAGTTATTTATGTTATAATTGTGTATATTAAATATATCACAGGTGTTAAACATGAATAAATTTGCTAAAAATGTACTAATTATCGAGGACCATGAGGTCCTTGGTAATACTATGAAAAGAGTCTTAAAACATTTCTTCTCAAAAGAAATAGTTTTATCAAACTTTAAAAACTTAGTTTATGAAAAAACTGACTTCAGAAATTATGATTTTTTAATCTGCAATGTAAATAGTAAGAAAGATTTAAAAACACTTCAATTAGTAAATAGAATCAAACAAAAGTATAAACATATAAAAGTTTTAGCTATTACAGAATCACCTTCAAAAGAGCTTGAAAGATATACTAAAAATATTGGTGTTGATTCACTTTTAAGTAAACCATTTAGTTTAGATGAAATTTTACAACCTATTAAAAAAGGGGAAAAAGTAGCATGCTAAATTCAATAACAAAAGATTTAAAACATTATGCTAGAAACTTAACTGTTTTAGTAGCAGAAGACGATTTATTTGTTGCAGAAGAAATTCAACAAATGTTAGGGATGTTTTTTAAGAAGGTTTATCTTGCACATAATGGTATTGAAGCATTAGAAATTTATAAGAAAAAAACTTGTGATATAGTTTTAACTGATTTAGAAATGCCAAGAATGGGTGGAGTTGAATTAGCAAAAGAGATAAGAATATTATCAAAAGAACAAACAATTTTTGTAAATAGTGGATATATAGACAAATATGTGATTGATTTAATTGATATTGGTATTCAAGGATTATTTCTAAAACCTTTCAAAACTGAAGAGTTTTTTCAAAAACTATTGGTTCATTGTGAAAATATCCAATTAAAAAAAGAAATGGAAAAGTATAAAGGTTTGATTAGTGAAATGGCTAGAAAAATAGAAGAACCTGTTTTAGCTAAGTCAAAAGTTACTTTAAACACTATTTTAAGAGAAGAAGAAAATAATTCATTAGAAAAATATATTGAAAACTTCGGGAAAGAAACGAAAGTTGATTATGATTATTGGAAATATATTAGTGAAGATGTTGTTGATTTAAATACTGAATTTGAAGAAACTATCAATAATATTTCTCTAAAGGGTCTTACAAAGTTTTCTAAAGATGAGTTATCATTCATTTTATCAAAATATAGTGATTCCTTAAAACTGATTCCTCATATGGGTAGAATGTCAGATGTATTTAAAAATGGTGCTATAACTTTTGAAGATTTAGATTTAAATAAACATAAATTTTCAAGTGATGAAATATTACATTTATTAGAGTACTTATATGATGATATTATGAACTTCTTTGAAGTAGTATTTATAGATAAAACTACTGAAAATATAAACTACTTAGCTGATTCATTAGATAGTAGTATCATTCAAATAAAATGTAAACTAGGCTTAATTCAACTTGAAGAAGAAGATTTAGAGTTATTCTAAATCTATTTTTTAATCTATTTTAGTAATAATTATGAAAACTTATAAATATTTATAATTTTATATAATAATTTCAAGGATTAAAAAATGTTTAACTCAAAAAAAGTAAATGAACTTATATTAAGTTCTCTTGTTACTGATTCATATTGTTTAGGTACACATTGGGTATATGATGAAACTCAATTAAAAAATGCTCCTGTTGATTATAATAATCTAAATGCTCCTATGGCTATGTGGCACAAGGGTAAAAGTGCAGGAGATTTTACTCATTATGGTGATCAAACTCAGTGGTTATATGAATATATTTCAGAAAATGATAAATTTGATGCAAAAGAATTTTTAGAATTCTGGGCATTAAAAATGGCTTCATATAATGGATACATTGATGGAGCGTCAAGAAATACATTAGAAAATATTAAAAATAATGTAGAACCAAGTGGTTCACAATCATCTGATTTATCAATTGTTGGAAGAATTGCTCCTTTACTTTTAGTAAGTAAAACAGAACAAGAGTTTGTTCAAAATGTTGATGATTTTATTTCTTTAACTCATAATTCACAACTTGCAAAAAATGCAGGTAAGTTTTTTGCAAAAGTTATTGTTGATAGATTTAAAGGTTTAAGCGTAATTGAGTCTTTAGAAAAAAATAAAGATGACTTTGACTCACAAATTCAAGGTTTTGTAAATCAAGGTATTGAGTCTAAAAACAGAGTTACATTTGATGTAATTAGAGACTTTGGACCAGCTTGTGATATTGCTGGTGGTTTTGCAGGTGTAATCCATCTTTTAGCAAAATATGACAATTTAAAAGATATGTTAGTTGAAAATGCAAAAGTTGGAGGAGATAGTAGTGCTAGAGCTATGATTGCTTCAATTGTATTTATGATTGATAAACCAATTTCACAGATTCCAAGTTCTTGGTTAAATATTAAAGTAAAGATAGGATAATAATGAAAAGACAATTAGCTAGATTTTTTTCACAAAAGCTTTATATTGAATTAAGTGTTGCATTTATACTGTTTGCAGTGGCATTAGTTTTAGATATGTTAATGGATTTTATTATTTATATGCTTTATTTTATTATCTTTTTAGAAATAGTTAGGGCAGTTGTAAATTATATTAGAGAGCAAAGAGTTGTTATGTCATTACTTGTTGATGCATTTATAATTTTAGCCCTTAGAGAGCTTATTGTAAATGTGGTTAAAGTTAATCAAGAAGAATTAAGTAGTATAGAACAAATATTTTCTAGTGCTGTAAACTATAATATCTTCATATTATCTGGTGTAATTGTATTTTTATTTATGGTGAGATATTTTGCTGTAAAAACTTCTCAAAGATATATCTTTGGAAGAAAAGAAGGATCTGATTAAAAAAGAAGGCAAGTTTAACTTGTCTTTTTTTTTCTATTATATATCAAGATATCTTGATATATTAATTTAAAATATTGTATAGTTTCAAATCAGGAGAAAATATGGAAATATTTTTAAAAACAATTGGTTCATTAAATGATGAAACAAGATTAAGAATTCTAAACTTTATAGATAAAAATGATGAAGTTTGCGTATGTGATATAGAAACTTCATTTGATATGATTCAATCAAGGATTTCAAGACATTTGAAAATTTTAAAAGAAGCAGGTTTTTTGAAAGTTGATAGAAGAGGTCGTTGGGCTTATTATAGTATTAGGAAACCATTGGATGAATTTAGATTATCTATTCTAAAAGAGATAAATTATCTTGATATGAATGTGCCAAAACTTAATCAAGGATGTGTAAATGACAAATAAATTGTTAATAATTTTCTTCTCATTGACTTCATTTTTATTGGCTAACTTTTATGATTTAAAACCAGTAAAAATTACAGATGATGTTCATTGTGTAATAGGTGATATTAATCCACCTATGAAATCTAATAATGGATTTGTCTCAAATATGTGTTACGTGAATATTGGTGATAGTATAGTGGTTTTAGATTCAGGACCTACATATAATTTTGCTAAAGAGTTTCATTTGCTAATAAAAAAACAATATCCTAAATTAGGAATATCTCATGTAGTTTTATCAAATTATCATGATGATAGAGTTTTAGGGGCTTCATATTTTAAAGAAATAGGGGCAAAGATTGTTGGTCATAAAACTATAAATGATGATATGAATGAAAATCCAACTAAGTTTGAAAGAATGCCAAAGATTCTTTCAAAAGAAGTTTATAATAATACAAAATTAGTTAAAGCAGACACTTTAGTTGATGGTGGATATAAAATTAAAGGTAGTAAAAAAACTTTAGAAATTATCAAGCCTAGTATAGTAAGTGAAGAGAAAAGTGACATAGCAATTTATTCAAAAGATGATAGTTTTTTATTTGTTGGAAATATTGTCTTTAATGGAAGATTACTTAGTTATAAAAGTACTTCAAATATTGATGGTTGGATTGAAGCTATTGAAAATCTTGCTTCAATGAATGCTAAATATTTCTTAGGTGGACATGGAGTAGAGTTTGATAAGAATTCATATAAAACATCTTTAGAATATCTAAAAATATTAAGAGATGATTTAAGAAAAGCCTATGAAGATGGTATTGAAGTATTTAATGTAAAGAATCATATTAACACTCAAAAATTTAATCATTTAAAACATTTCGACCAAACTAATGGTGCAAATATATCTAGATATTATTATCAATTAGAATGGGAGTAGAATAGTGGTTATAGCTAGTTTAGTGTTTTTAGTAACACTTATTTTTATAATATGGCAGCCTAAAGGTTTACAAATAGGAACAACTGCAATTGTAGGTGCAATAGTATCACTTATGATTGGAACAGTTAGTTTTGATGATGTATTGATAGTTACAGACATAGTTTGGGATGCAACATTAGCGTTTATTGGAATAATTATTTTATCTATGGTTTTAGATGAAATTGGATTTTTTGAGTGGTGTGCAATTAAAATGGCAAAGCTTTCAAATGGAAATGGTCATTTGATGTTTGTATATGCATTACTTTTAGGAAGTTTTGTTTCAGCACTTTTTGCAAATGATGGAGCAGCACTAATTTTAACACCAATTTTACTTGCAAAAATGAGAATTTTACAATTAAATATGAAAACAATATTGGCATTTTTACTTGCAGGTGGATTTATAAGTGATAGTGCATCATTACCTTTTGTTTTTTCAAATCTTACAAATATAGTTACGGCAAATTATTTTGATATAGGATTTATGGAGTATTTATCTAATATGATTGTTCCATATATTGTAAGTGTATTTGTTTCAATTGTTGTTTTATGGTTGTTTTTAAGAAAAGATATTCCAAGTAAAGTTGATGTTAATTTACTAAAAAATCCAGATGAGGTTTTAAAAAGTAAGGCTTTATTTAAATTTTCTTGGTTCTTTTTAGCTTTACTTTTAGTTGGATATTTTGTTGGAGATAATTATGATTTACCAGTTTCAGTATTTGCTTTAGGTGGGGGAGTTATCTTCTTAATTATTGCGAGTTATACAAAAAATGCAAAAGCTTGGTTAACTATTAAAACTGCACCTTGGCAAGTTGTTTGGTTTAGTATTGGATTATACATAGTTGTTTATGGTTTGAAAAATGCTGGATTAACAGATTACTTAACTGTTGTTTTAAAAGATTTATCATCTCAAGGAGATGCAATTGCAATTATTGGAACTGGATTTATTAGTGCAATTTTAAGTGCTATTATGAATAACATGCCAACTGTTATGATAATGGATATTGCAATAAAAGATGTTACAGGTATTCAAAATCAAGCTTTAGCTTATGCAAATATTATTGGATGTAATCTTGGACCTAAAATGACACCATTTGGTAGCCTTGCTACGCTATTATGGTTACATGTGTTAGCTCAAAAAGGTGTGAAAATAAGTTTTTGGCAATATAGTAAATTTGGATTAATGGTTACACCACCAATTTTATTTATAGTTTTATTAACATTGATATAAATTAGAAAAAGGATAAATTTTAAATGAAAACAAACGTATTATTTGTATGCAGTCATAATACTACAAGAAGTCAAATAGCCCAAGCTTTATTAAGTAAGTTTGGAGGAGAAGACTTTATTGTAGAAAGTGCTGGAATTGAACCAGGAAAATTAAATCCAATGGCTGTTGAAATTATGAAAAATGAAGAGGATATGGACATCTCTTCTTATGAAACTAACAAGATTATAGATTATTTTAAAGAGGGTAAACATTACCATTATGTAATTACAGTTTGTGATGAAGCGAAAAAAGAGACTTGTCCTATTTTCCCAGGACTAGATGCTGTTTTACATTGGAATATTTCAAGTCCTGCTACAAGTAGTGAAGATTATCAAGTAAGATATGATTTAGTAAAAAAATCTAAAGAACAAATAAAAGAACAAGTTTTAAAACTAGTTGAATTAGTTAGAAATGATCACAAAAAAGATGGTTTTCCACAAGAGTGGCATGCAAATAATTAGATAAAAAGGAAAAGAAAATGAATAAAAAAGTATTAATTTTATGTACAGGAAACTCATGTAGAAGTATTATTGCTGAAGCTTTAATAAATGCAAAATTAGAAGGTATCTCAAGTGATAGTTCAGGTGTAAGAGCAAGTGGAAGAGTTAATCCAAATGCACAAAAACTTTTAGAGCAAAAAGGGATTTGGAAAGAGGAATATCATTCAAAAACTATTGATAAAGTAATTGATAATGAATATGATTTAGTAGTAACTGTTTGTGACCATGCAAATGAAACTTGTCCAATGTTCCCAAAAG
>CAKZOX010000156.1 GCA_937138295.1 uncultured Campylobacteraceae bacterium | reverse complement strand
AAAAGCTATTGATATATTTGATTTTTGATTTGCTCCTAAAGCTAAAATCTTTTTATCTGTTTTTTCTTTTAATTCTATAATACTTGGCGCATAACCTCTGGAATTCCTAATATTTAATACCCTATCCTTTACAACACTCAAAACAGAATCATCACAAAAATTTACAATATCCCTATTAAAATCTAAAACATAATCTATGATTAAACCTAGTTTACTAAAAATATCATCTAATTTTATAATAATTGGTTCACCACTTAAATTGGCACTTGTAGCAACAATAGGATTGTCTAAGTATTCAAAAAGTAAAAAATGTAAAGGTGTATAAGGTAAAAATGCACCTATTGTTGAACTATCAGGACTTAATTCTTCTAATAAATCATTGTTTTGTTTTTGCTTTAAAATTACTATTGGTTTTTGTATTGATGAAAGTAATTCTTCTTCTTTAGAATTAACTTCTAAACTCTTTTTTATTTCTTCAATATTTTTAAACATCACAGCAAAAGGCTTATTTGGTCTTTGTTTTTTTTGCCTAAGAAGATTAATACTTTTTTCATTTGAAGCATCACAAACTAAATGATATCCACCTATTCCTTTTATAGCTACTATTTTTCCATCTTTTATAAAACTTGCTATATCTTTTATTGCATTTATATTTTTAGAAATTAAATTCTTTTTATTATCATATAAACTAAGATTTGGACCACATTTTTCACAAGCAAGAGGTTGAGCATGGTATCTTCTATTTAAAGGATTTTCATACTCTTTTTTACAATCTTCACATAGTTCAAAAAAAGCCATTGAAGTGTTTACTCTATCATAGGGAACCGTATTTATTATTGAATATCTTGGACCACAGTTTGTGCAGTTTGTTAGTGCATAATTAAATCTAAAATTATCACTACTAAATACATCATTAATACACTCATTACATACACTAATATCAGGTGATACTAATGTTGATTTATTATTATTATTTTGGCTTTGTATTATTTTAAAGTCTTTATAGATATTAGTATCTTGAATTACTTTAAAACCTATGAAAGTTATTTTTGAAAGAGGTGGTGGATTTTGTTTTATTTTATTTATGAAATCATTTACTAATTTTTCAGTACAAGTAACAACTATACTTACACCTTCATCATCATTTTTAACATATCCAAAAAGATTTAAAGATGTAGCAAGCTTATAAATAAAAGGTCTAAATCCAACTCCTTGAACTATACCTTTTATTTTTATTTCATAATTTTTCATTTGGAATTCTGTTTAAATGGCTACCATTATAAGAACCTATCATTGCTTTTACAATATCTTCAATCTTATAATCATTTATTTTTTCTACTTTAATATCTAAACTTTTAATCTCTTTTAAAATATTTAAAATATATTCATTAAAATTTATTTCCATACTATTTGTTAAGCCTATCTCTACTTTAGAAATATCCTCTGGAACAATACCAATAATTGTGATACTTCCATGACTTTCAAACATAGAACAAACTTCAAGCATTTCTATTATTTCAACTTCATGGGCAGTTTTTCTATAGTTTCCTAATCCTAACAAAACATCAGAAGGCAATCTGTAAATACTACCTACTTTGTCTTCTATTGAAACAGTATCTAAAATAATTACATTATCATAATCTTGAAAATATGAAACTAATTTAAATCCTAATGTTCCACCATCAATAACTTCTAAATCATCTTCAAAATCATAATTTTGTTTTAAATACTCAGCAGCAATAATACCAATACCTTCATCTTTAAATAGTATATTTCCAACACCTATTACAATATTTTTTTTTATTATCAAACCTTTTATTAAAATTTATTGTTAGTTTTATTAAAACTTCTATAGAATCTATAATAATAACAATCTATCATAATTTTTATAAATATAATTGTAGGAAATTAGATTTAAATTAGAGATAAAAGGAATATCAAATGTGTAAAGATTGCGGTTGCAGTTTAACAGAACATCATCATGACCATGGGCACACTCATACTCATACTCACAGTCATGAACACTCACATGATAGCTCTTCACATCAAGCAGCCCATGAAACTCTTCATCATAACCCACAATTAAATGATGCAAAAACAGTTTCAGTTATCAAAAAAATACTTGATAAAAATGACCATGAAGCAGCTCATAATAGAGAACATTTCAACAAAAATGGTGTTTTAGGTATTAATCTTATGAGTAGTCCCGGAAGTGGTAAAACTACTTTATTAGAGCATTTATATGAATTAGTTGATTTTAAGTATGGTGTTGTTGAAGGTGACTTAGAAACAAATAAAGATGCTGATAGACTTATAAATAAAGGTATAAAAGCTGTCCAAATACAAACAGGTAGTGCTTGTCACTTAGATGCATTTATGGTTCATAAAGGATTACATGATATGCCTTTAAATGATATTGATATATGTTTTGTGGAAAATGTTGGAAATCTTGTATGCCCTGCTTCTTATGATGTTGGAACTCATTTAAATATAGTTTTAGTGAGCATTCCTGAAGGTGAAGATAAAATTGCAAAATACCCTGTGATGTTTAGAGCAGCTGATTTAATACTATTTACAAAAACTGATTTACTTCCATATTTTGAATATGATATTGAAAAAGAAAAAGAAGTAGCTAGAAAGCTAAAACCTAATGTTGATATTTTAGAGATTAGCACTAAAGATGAGAATTCATTAAAAGCAGTTATTGAGTGGATTAATTTTAAAAGAAAGATGAGATAAAAAAATGTGTTTATCAATCCCTTCAAAAGTTAAAAGTATAGACAAAGAGATGAATACTTGCGTAGTTGACACTATGGGTGTTGAAAGAAGTGCAAGTTTAGATTTAATTGATAAAGAAGTAGATATTGGAGATTATGTATTAATTCACATTGGTTTTGCTATGAATAAAATTGATGAAGAAGATGCTTTAGAGTCCTTGAAAGTCTATAGAGAAATTATAGATAAAATGGAAGAACAAGACAGAAAAGAACAAGAATTAGCAATGATTGAAGAATCGGATAATTGTCCAAACAAGGTTTAATATGGAACTTGAACTAAAAAATCTTTATGATGATTTTAGAGATGCAAAAACAATAAAAGCATACAAAAAAATCATCGAAGAAGACTTAAAAAGTATTGATGGAACTATAAATATAATGGAAGTTTGTGGCGGTCACACACATACTATTATGAAATATGGAATACCTCAACTTCTTAGCAAAAAAATCAATTTTGTCCATGGACCTGGTTGTCCTGTTTGTGTTATGCCAAAAGAAAGAATTGATAGTGCTTTTGAATTAAGTCTTCAAAAAGATGTAATTTTAGTTACTTTAGGAGATATGATAAAAGTTCCAGGTAGTCGTGGAAGTTTACAAAAAGCCAGAAGCCAAGGTGCTGATGTAAGATTTGTTTATTCACCTATGGATTGTATAAAGATTGCTAATGAAAACCCAAACAAAACAATTGTTTTTTTTGCTATTGGTTTTGAAACAACTACTCCAATGACAGCTTCACTTATAAAAACAGTTTTAAATAATGAAATTAAAAATATTTTATTTCATATAAATCATATTACTGTTCCTGAAGTTATGGAAGTATTATCAAGTGATGATGAGTGTATTATAGATGGATTTTTAGGACCTTCTCATGTAAGTGTTATCACTGGAAGTAAAATATATGAACCATTTCCAACAAAATACAATAAACCTGTTGTAGTATCGGGATTTGAACCCGTTGATGTTATGCAATCTATTTCTATGCTTGTAAAACAGTTCAAAGAAAAAAGAAGTGATTTAGAAGTTGAATATAAAAGATTAGTTTCTTATGATGGTAATAAAAAAGCCCAAGTTATGATTAATACTTACTTTAAAAAAGTTCCTTTTAAATTTAGAGGTATTGGTGAAGTACCTAATAGTGGATATGAATTAAAAGATGAGTTTGATAACATAAATGCAAAAATTGTTTTTAAAGATGTTTTACCAAATAAAGAAGTAAAAGACAATAAAGCTTGTAAATGCCCACAAATACTTAAAGGTGTTGCAAAACCAACTGATTGCAAAATTTTTGGAAATGTATGTACACCAACTAATCCAGTTGGGTCTTGTATGGTTAGTAGTGAAGGTGCTTGTGCTGCATATTATAAATATGGAAACTTACTTTAAAAGGAAAAATATTGAAAACAATAACCCTAGCCCACGGTAATGGTGGTGCTGAAAACAATGAACTTATAAGCGATGTTTTTTATAAAGCCTTTAAAAATGATATCCTAGAAAAAAGTGAAGATGCTGCTGTTATTGAAAATGGTAAATTAGCTTTTAGTACTGATTCATTTACAGTTAGTCCAATATTTTTTAATGGTGGAAATATAGGTAAACTTTCAATTTGTGGAACTTGTAATGACTTAGCGATGATGGGTGCAAAACCTAAATATCTTACTTGTTCAGTTATTATTGAAGAAGGTTTTGAGATTGATCTTTTAGAAAAAATCGTTGATTCTATGAAAATTGAATTAGAAAGAAATGAAGCAATAATTGTAAGTGGTGATACAAAAGTTGTGCCAAAAGGCAGTGTTGATAAGATATTTATAAATATCACTGGAATTGGAGAAGTACTAAAACCAAATATTTCTTCAAACAATATTTCTAGTGATGATGTAATTATAGTTAGTAGAGATATTGGAACACAT
>CAKZOX010000155.1 GCA_937138295.1 uncultured Campylobacteraceae bacterium | reverse complement strand
AAAAGAAAACATTAATCCTATTAAAAAAGCATTAAAAGATATAAAAGCAAAAGAAATAAAAGTCATAGAGATGTCCCATGGACAAAAGGTCACTAGAATTGTTGCTTGGAGTTTTTTAGATAAAAGTGAAAAAAAAGAGTTTATCAATTATTTTAAATAATTAAAATACTCTTCTCTACTTATTTCATAAGCTCCAAGACTTGCTAAGTGTTCATTATAAACTTGACAGTCTATGAGTTTAATATTATTGTCTTCACACCATTTACAAAGATGATAAAAACATACTTTTGAAGCATCACTTACTTTTGCAAACATACTTTCTCCACAAAAAATATCATCATTTACAAGTATTCCATAAAGCCCACCTACAAGTTCTCCATTTAAATAGCATTCTATACTTTGTGCATATCCTAATTCATGCAAGTAAGAATAAGCTTGTATAAAGTTTTCATCAATCCATGTTTCATCTTCATGTTTTCTTTTAATGTTTGCACAAGATTTTATCACAGCTTCAAAATTAGTATTTGATTTTATTTCAAAGCCTTTATTTTTAATTGATTTTTTTAAACTTTTGGATATTTTCATTTCATTTGGTTTTAAAACCATTCTTTTAGCAGGACTGTACCAATGAATATGATTATAGTCATCAATAAACCATGGAAAAATTCCACTTTCATAAGCATTTATAAGTCTTTGTGGATGAAAATCTCCACCAATAGCTACTAAGTCATCTTCCATCATACTTAGTGAGGGAAAGTTAAAATTATTAAAATCTAGTAAATATATTTTATGTTCTTCATCTATTAATTCCATAAATGAAAAATATCCAAACTTAACTAAAAAAATGATATTATCACTTTTTTAATTTAAAGGGTGTTTATGGAAAAAAGAATTGATGCATGGCTTTCAAAACTAGGATATGCAACTAGAAAAGATGCTAGAAGGTTTTTAAAATATAATGAACTAACAGTAAATAATGAAAGAATAATCAATCCTTCTTTAAAAGCAAAACACGAAGATATGTTATTAAACAACGAACCCTTAGATCCTAAAAGTATTTTAATACTTATGAATAAACCAGATAGAACTATATGTTCACATAAAGATGATGGAGCATTAATTTACAATCTTCTTCCACATAGATGGATTAATAGAAATCCTAAAATATCTACAATAGGAAGATTAGATGCTGATACTACAGGAGCTATTTTAATAAGTGATGATGGAGAATTAAATCATAAATTAACAAGTCCAAGAAGTAATATTTCAAAAATATATGAAGTTACTTTAGCTGATCCTTTAAAAGGTGATGAAGCTGATATCTTTGCAAGTGGGGAATTAATTCTTAGAAATGAAGATAAACCTTGTCTACCAGCAAAATTGACTATCATAGATGATAAAAAAGTTCATTTAGAAATATTTGAAGGTAAGTATCATCAAGTAAAAAGAATGTTCGCAGCACTTGGAAATAAAGTAGAAAAACTTCATAGATTAAGTTTTGCAGGACTTAGTGTAGAAGACTTAGAAGAGGGTGAATATAAATTCATCAAAAAAGATGAGATTAAATTTTAAAATTTAACACTCATCTCTTTTATATGCTGTCCACCCTTTATAGTTTTTTTCATCACTATTAATCTTGTCAAACTCTTTTTGAGTTAAGTCAAGATATTTCATTTTCTCACCATCAAAAACAATACAAGGAAATGTCTCCTCTTTTTTAAAAATGTTTTTAATAAATTTAATCATAACAGAAACTTTTTACTTATCTCATCTTCAAGTTGGTTAACTGTATGAATTGCTCCTTCATCATGATCTGAGAATCCCCAGTTTACTAAAACAGAATCAACTCCAGCTTTCGTAGCTGCCATTATATCTTTGTGTGAATCCCCAATTAATTGGGCATTATTAGCTAAAATATCATGTTTATTTAAAGTTTTATGAACCATTTCAGGGTGTGGTTTAGGATTTTTAACACTATCATAACCATAGATAGTTTTGAAGTATTTTCTTAAACCAACATGTTCAAGCATTTTATCTGCATAATCAGAATTAGCATTTGTAGTGATTGTTAATATAAAATCATCCTTTAATTTATCAAGTAAACTATTAACTCCATCATATACAACTAAATCTGTTAAGCAATGCTCATCATAATATTCTTCAAAAAGTTTTGTTTGAATTGGAGTAAATTCCTTAGTCCCATAAAAAAATTCAGCGGAATTAATTGTAGGGTCATTTACTTTTTGTAGAATATAATCTTTTTCTAGTCTTTTTAAGCCTAGATTTTCTCTTACATAATTTATAGTATTAGAGATAGCAAAACCACTATTTATAAGTGTACCATCCATATCAAACATTATTAATCTCATAAAAATATATCCTTTATTATTGAAAATACATTATATTCAATTGAAGATAAAATCAAAATTTTTTGATAGAATATTTTTAAATATTTGACATATTAAAGGAAGAGTATGAAAATAGCTGTACTTGATGACTATCAAAATGTGGTAAAAGATTTAGAAGCATTTAAATTAATCAAATCATATGATGTAAAAATATTCAATAGTTCACTTAAGACTAATGAAGATTTAGTAAAAGCAATTATTGATTTTGATGCAATTGTGTTAATTAGAGAAAGAACAATAATAAATGAAGAGTTATTAAAAAAACTTCCTAATTTAAAAGTTATAAGTCAAACAGGAAAAGTTGGCTCTCATATAGATATGAAAGCTTGTGAAAAATATAATATTAAAGTTGTAGATGGAAAAGGTTCTCCTATTTCAACTGCTGAACTAACTTTTGCATTAATTTTAAATTCCTCAAGAAATATAAATCTGTATGAATCAAATCTTAAAAAAAATATCTGGCAAAGTAGTTCATTTTTAGGATTAGGAGAATCTTTATACAACAAAAACCTTGGAATATGGGGATATGGAAATATAGGGAAAAAAGTAGCTAAATATGCAAAAGCTTTTGATATGAATGTTACTATTTATGGTAGTGAAAACTCAATTAAAAATGCAATAAATGATGGTTTTAATGCTACAAATTCCAAGGAAGAATTTTTTAGTAATAGTGATATTATTACTTTACATTTGAAATTAAATGAGAATACAAAAGAGTGTGTTTCAAAAAATGATTTACTTCTTATGAAAGATAATTCTATTTTAATAAATACTAGTAGAAGTGCTTTAATACAAAAAGATGCTTTATTTGAAGTATTAAGTCAAAACAAAACAAAAAAAGCTGCAATTGATGTTTTTGATACAGAACCTGCTGATATTGATGATGAACCATTATTAAAATTAGATAACGTCTTAGCAACTCCTCACATAGGTTTTGTAGAAAAAGAAAACTATGAATTATATTTTAAAACTGCGTTTGAAAATCTAATTAACATTAAATTAACAAATGAATATTAAAATTTCAAACATATAGGAAGTTTATTCTCCAAACTACAAATACTAATTATTCCTATTCACAAGTCAGTCAAAAGATAAGCTTCACTTTATAAAAGTGGAGCTTTTTTTCTTTTAGGACATTTTAACTATAATTCCATACTTGGAGCTAAAATGAAAAAACTAATACCTTTTATAATATTTATTCTAATAATAGTAGTAATCACGATAATTTTTGTGTCAATGGCTGAAAAAAAACAGATGGTTACAATATATAAAGACAATCATACTCATGGACCTGTTGATATAAAATTAAATAATTTTCAAGATACTCAATGTGCAATGACCATAACAACTGTTGAAAACTCAGCACAAGCTGTAGCACCAGATGGTAGAACTTGGTTTTTTGATGATATTGGTTGTTTGGTTAACTGGTATGAAAAAACTGATTTTAAAGAAAAAGCAACTATATGGGTTTATACACATGATACAAAAAAATATATAGATGGAAGAAAAGCGTGGTTTAATAGAGTACAAACAACTCCTATGGGTTATGGTTTTGGTGCTTATGAAAAAAAACAAGATGGAATGATAAAATTCGATGAAGTAATTTTAAAAATGCTTAGAGATGAACATTTAATTAATCCATATGTTAGACAAGAACTTTTAGGAAAGTAGATAATAGTATGGAAACTTTTAGTATTATATCAATTATAACTATCGCATTTTTAGGTTCATTTGGACATTGTGTTGGTATGTGTGGAGGAATTGTAGTAGCTTATTCTTCTACAAAAATAAAATCATCGTGGACAAAACAAACTCAAGCTATCTCTCATCTTTTATATTCATTAGGTAGAACTACAACTTATATGCTTTTAGGTGCTATATTTGGATTTGTAGGTGGAGTTGTATCCTTTGATAATATGACAAGTGGTATATTACTTCTTACAACTGGAGTTATGATGATGCTTATAGGTTTATCACTTATGGGTAAAATTAAATTTTTAACTTCTATTGAACATAGTTGTTCAAAATCACCTTTGTATCAAAAGACATTTAAATCACTATTATCATCTAACTCATTTTTTAGTTTTTATCTACTAGGAATGCTAAATGGTTTACTTCCTTGTGGTTTTGTTTATGTATTTGCTGTAACTGCTGCAAGTACAGGTAGTCCATTTTGGGGTGCGTTTGTAATGATGATATTTGGATTAAGTACAATACCTGCTATGTTTTCTTTAGGTTTTTTTGTTGGTTTATTTAAGCAATCAAATTTTAGAGATATATTTGTAAAAGTTGCTTCATATTTAGTCATCATATTTGGTGTGTATATTGCTTACTTAGGTTACGAATACTTAACAGACCCTACAAAATCAATTCTTAGTTGTCATATTTAATCTTTTTTTCATTATAATTCCCAAACTTATTTAATTTTAAAAAAGGAGGGAATTTTAATGATTAGTAAAAATAAAAAATACTTTACATTATTTGGTATCTTAGCTGCTACAGTTGATAAGCAAATTCTATCTACATATAGTTCAATACATTCGATTATTGAAAAAAATATACCAAAAATCAGCAAATCACTATTAAAAATTATACTAGTGCCAAAAAATCAATATTCAATAAATAAAAAATAAATATAAATTAGGAAAAAAATAAAGAATGCAAAATAAAAAATTAACTCTAAGCTTAGTTGCAAGCTGTCTATTAGCAACAAATCTACTTTCAAACGAACTTTATGTTACAAGTGCCACTAAATCAGAACAATCAATCAAAGATGTTACTTCAAATGTTGAGGTTATTACTAAAGAGGATATAGAAGAGAGACATTATAGTTCAATTACTGAGGCTTTAAATACTTTACCTGGAATTTCTTTTACTAGTAATGGTGGACATGGTAAAGCATCTTCAGTTAGAATTAGAGGTTTTGACTCAAAAAGGGTCCTTGTTTTAATTGATGGTGTAAGATACAATGATTTTACAAGTACATCTGGAGCACCATTTGAAAATATTTTAATTAATAATGTAGAAAGAATTGAAGTAATAAAAGGTGCACAATCTGGGATTTGGGGTGCAGATGCATCAGCGGGTGTAATTAATATTATTACTTCAAAAGTAGATAATGGTTTGAAATCAAATATAAATTTAGAATATGGAAGCTTTAATACAAAAAAATATGCTTTAAATACCTCTTATTCTAATGAAGATTTTTATATAAAAGGATTCTATAATAAACTAGATACAGATGGTTTTTCAGCGTATGCAACTAGAGGTATAGATATTGATTCATTTGAAGATGATGGTTATGAAAATGAAAATTATGGTTTTAATGTAGGTTTTAATATTGATGAGAATAACAAGATTAAGTTTAGTCATTCTATTTCAAAAAATGAAAATGAATTCGATAACTTTAATTCAGACTCTTTAACTAATAACTCTTTTGGAGAATATAAATTTTCTAATATTAGTTATGAAAATTCCAATAATTTAGCTAAGACAAAAATTTATTATAATAGGTCAGATTTCCATAGAGAATTTCCACCATTCTTAAGTGTTTATGATGGAAAGATAGATGAAATTGGAATTAAAAGTAATTTAAACTATTTAAATGATACATCTTTTATAGTAATAGGTACTGATTTTAAAAAATTTGAACAAAAAGATGCAGTGATTAATAATTATGAAAACAAAGGTGTTTTTTTAACAAACAGTAATACTTTTGGAAAAACAGTTTTTACTCAATCTTTAAGGTATGATAATCATGATAGTTTTGATAATAAAACTACAGGTAAAATAGGTGTTAAACATAATTTTTCAGATAAATTACATGTAAGTTCAAATTACGGTACTGCTTTTAATACACCAACTTTAGGTCAAATGTATGGTGCTTTTGGTGCAAATCCAAATTTAAAACCTGAAACTACAAAGTCTTTTGATATTTCAATTGGTTATTCAGATTTTGAATTTACATACTTCAATAATAAAGTAAAAGATTTAATTGACTGGAATGGTTCAGGATATGATAACTTAGATGGAGTATCAAAGTTTAAGGGTTATGAAATCTCTTATAAAAAAGATATAATTTTCAATACATTATTATCGCTTGGTTATACAAGATTAACAGCAGAAGATAATGAAGGTAAAGACTTAGTAAGAAGAGCTAAAGATGATTTAAAAATTGCTCTTGATTATTATGGATTAAAAGATTTTCACTTCAATGTTAATGGAGAATACGTAGGTAATAGAAAAGATACTGATGGAACTCAAACTGGAAAATATACAGTTTGGAACTCTGTTATAAATTATAAAGTTAATAGTAAGCTATCTACATATTTAAGAATTGATAATGTATTTGACAAATATTATCAGACTGTAAATAATTATGCAACATCTCCACGAGCATTTTACGCAGGTATAAAGGCTACATTCTAATATGAAAAAAATATTTTTAGCAACACTTTTAACTATTTTTTCATATGCAAATGAAAGAATAGTATCATTAGCACCATCTGTAAATGAAATAGTATTTGCTATTGGTATGGGTGATGAGGTTGTTGCGAATACTATGTTTTGTAATTATCCAGAAGAATCAAAAGAAAAATTGAAAATAGGGGGTTATTCCTCTATTTCAATTGAGAAAATACTTAGTGTAAAACCTACAGTTGTAGTAGGTCAAGATTATGATGAAAAACTAAATTCTAATTTACAGAATTTAGGTATTCATACTAGAATTTATGAAACTAAAACTATGAATGATATCAAAAATACTATCATTGATTTAGGTGAGTATTTTAAAAAAGAAGATAATGCAAGCAAAATCATAAATGATATTAATAAAGGATTGAAAAGTCTAGAGGGTATTGTTGAAGATAAAAAAATATTAATTGTAATAAGTCCTAAAAAACATTTGAGAAATCAAATTTATGTTGCTGGAAATTATTTATATTTTGAAGATATGATAAAAGCTAGTGGAAATAAAAATGCATATGTATCTAATTCAAAATCTCAACCAGTGGTAAATGTAGAAAAAATTATTAAAATGAATCCTGATATAATAGTTTTGTTAGCACCATTTTTTGAAGGTAAAAAAGAAGAATTAGAAATAGTAAAAAACTCTTGGAAAGAGTTACCTGTAAATGCTTCAAGACAAAATAATATTTACGCAGTAGATAAAAAATATGCTGGAATACCAAGTCACAGAGTAATTTATTTTATGAAAGATTTTAGAAAGATTTTAGAAGATGTTAGAAATAAAAGATTACAATAGTTCGATTTTACATGAGATTTCATTTTCTATAAAAGAAAATGAAAACCTCATCATTTTAGGACAAAATGGTGCTGGAAAATCTACTTTAGCAAAGGTATTATCTAATTTAATCGAAAATGATAAAGTAGAAATAAACAATGAAAAAATTTGTAATATGGATAGTGCTTTAAGAGCTAAGTTAATCAATTATATTCCCCCAAAACTTGAAATTTTTGATGAGTATGTAACTCTTAGAGAATTTCTTGAATTATCATTTATAAGTAAAGTAGACAATGATAAGATTAATAAAATCACTAAACTACTTAGAATAAAAAAATTAGAAGATAAATATTGTAAATCATTTAGTTCAGGTGAAAAACAACTTTTACTTTTAGCAAGTGCTATTATACATGATGCGAAAATTACAATTTTTGATGAACTTACAGCAAATTTAGATATCAATAGACTAAAAGAAGTTTATGATATATTTAATTCTGATCTTTTAAATCAAAAGATTATAATTACTCATAATCTTGATTTAGCATATGCTTTAAAATATAAAGTGCTATTTATAAACGATGGTATTATAGAGTTTTTTGGGGAACATGATGAGTTCTTTAATAATGAAAATCTGAAAAAATTCTATAATGAATCTATCCAAAAAGTAAATAACCACTTGGTGGTAAATTTATGAAAAAATTACTTTATTTAATTAGTGCTTTAATCTTGTTTTTATCTCCATTTTTAGGAGAAATAAATTTATCTTTAAAAAACATATTTGATTCTTCTTCTATGAGTTATACAATATTTTGGGATTTGAGAATTCCTAGAGTAATTTTAGCTTTTTTTGTAGGAGGAATACTTGCTTTAGGTGGATTGATTTTCCAAATAGTTTTTAAAAACCAATTAATAACTCCATATACTTTGGGAATTGCCAGTGGAACTACATTGTTTACGGCTTTAGCAATTGTTTTTTTTCCGTTTATAAATATGAGTATATCTGCAATTTTTGGTTCGATATTAACCATCATGATTTTGTATTTTATATCAAAAAACATGAATAATGGTTCAATAGCCGTTTCTACTAATTCTATACTTCTTACAGGTATAGCTTTATCATATTTTTATGCATCTGCTCTTATGTTAGTGTTTTATATGAGTAATTTACAAGAAAACTATTCTATAGTTAGATTTACTTTAGGAAGTTTAGATACCGTTGGTTATGCTAATAGTTTAATTATATTTATAGTTAGTGTAGTTTTTTACTTAATAATTAATTTTTATAAAAAAGATATCAAATTATTACTAATATCAAATGACACAGCCTTTTTAAAAGGTTTAAATGTAAATAAACTAAACATCATACTATTAGTAACTATATCATTGTGTGTTGGGGTTAGTATTAGTTTTGTAGGACCTATTGGATTTATAGGACTTGTAATACCACATATTGTAAAACTTATATACAAAAAAAGTGCAGATAAACTTTTCTTTCCTGTATTTTTTTATGGGGGAATTTTCTTAGTAACATCTGATTTAATAGCTAGAAATTTAAATACAGATTCAGTATTACCAATTGGTGTTGTAACTGCATTTATTGGAGCACCATTTTTTGTGTACTTACTTGTAAAGAGAAAAAATTAAAATATATAATTTAAAGGAAAATAATTGATTAATACTATATTAGGACAAAAAGATTTTATAGAGTATTTAAGGGGTAAAAAAGCAACTCTTTTACTAGCTTTATCTAATACTGCAACTGCAAATATAAAAGATATTACTCAAGCAGGAATTCCTGGAAAAATATATCTTACTCCAACACTAGATAGTGAGTTTGTATGTACAGGTGAAGTTAGGAGTTTAAAAAATATTGCTCAAACACCAAAGGGTGTTCCCACTCCTGCACTTATAAGTAGAGCTGTTCATTTATTAAATCCTTTTTCAAATATTGAGCTTTTAAATTTAGGCTTAGAAGTAAAACCTGATGTAAAATATTTTAAAACATATGATTTTAATATTCCTCCATCAAAGTCAATTGCACTTGATGCAAAAATAGATGCTCAAGGTTTATTTCAAATAGCTACTGATTTTGGTCAGAATTTTAAAAGTGATGATGATTATATTATCTTAGGTGAAAGTGTACCTAGTGGTACAACAACAGCATTAGCAACAGCATTGGCTTTGGGATATGAATGTGAAGATATGTTTTCAAGCTCTTATAAAAACTCACCAAATGATATAAAAAATGATACAGTTAAAAGTGCTTTAAAAAATATAAAAGAAGAAGATGAGTTTTTTACTATTCTCTCAAAAGTTAGTGATAATATGCTTATTTTTATTGCAGGATTTATTTTAGGATTAAATAATTCTAAAAAATTAGTTTTAGCAGGTGGTACACAAATGGCATGCGTACTTTTAATAGTAAATTCTATATTAAAAGCTATGAACGCAAGTTTTGAGACATCAAATTTAGCTTTATGTACTACAAAATGGATATATGAAGATGAAAATTCAGATATAAAAGCACTTTTAGAAATGTTAGATTTTGATATAAATGCTTATTACAGTGATTTTGATTTTTCATCTTCAAGTCATCCTGCCTTAAAATTATATGATGAAGGTGAAGCAAAAGAGGGTGTTGGAGCCGGTGGATGTTTAACATATGGTTTTTTAAATGGTCTAAAAAAAGATGATATAATAAAAAAAGTAGAGTCTTTATTAGGCTAAAGAGGATTAAAGAATGAAAGTTTTGTATTTTGGTGGCCAAAAAAGTGGTAAATCAAAGTTAGCTGAAGCTAAGGCTTTAAAGATATCTAATTCAAAACCTTTTTATGTGGCTACATATGATAATAGTTTTGGCGATGAAGAGATGAAAAAAAGAGTTGAGAATCATCTTTTAATAAGAGAAGATAAATTTATTACTATAGAAGAACCGAAAGATTTAACAAAAGTAATAGAAGATGAAACGGCAACATATTTAGTTGATTGTGTATCTATGTGGATATTAAACAATATAGATGAAGAAGATAAATATCTTTTTGATCAACTTAAAGAAATATCTAAAATTCAAGCAAATATAATATTTGTGTTAAATGACGTAAACACAGGAATTATACCATCAAATAAACTTTCTAGACGATATGTAGACCTTACAGGTATCATAGGACAAAAATTAGCTAGTTTTTGTAATGAGGTTTATGATGTTAAACTTGGTATTGATTTAAGATTAAAATAAAAGGCTTACACACTTGAGTAAAAAATTAAAAAATATATCAATATTTGGAACAAGTAGTGATGCTGGAAAATCAACAATTACTTTTGTAATAGCAAAAATACTTCAAGATATGGGTTATAGTGTTGCACCATTTAAAGCACAAAATGTATCAAATAATGCACAAGTTTGCGTAGATGGTGGTGAAATTGCAATTGCCCAATATTTTCAATCAAAAGTCCTAGGACTTGAACCTACATATCACCAAAATCCTATACTACTAAAATCAGGATTTAAAAGTTCTGCTTCTTTGATTATTGAAGGAAAAGTAAAAACTAATAAAAATGTTTTACAATATTATAGAGATTTAGATTCTTTAAAGCCTGCTGTTAATAGATGCTTTAAATACTTAGATAAAAAATTTGACTGTTTGGTTTGTGAGGGTGCAGGAAGCCCTGTAGAACTTAATCTTATGGACAAAGATTTATCTAATATTTATATAGCTAATGAATTTAATACAAAAATCATACTAGTTGCTGATATTGAAAAAGGAGGAGTTTTTGCCTCGATTTATGGGGTATATAATCTACTTCCTAAAAAACTTAGAAAAAATGTAATTGGTGTAATTGTAAATAAATTTAGGGGTGATTTAAGTTTATTTGATGAAGGTATTAATATTATTGAAAAAGAATTCAAAATACCTGTATTAGGTGTTTTACCTTATATTCCATTTAATTATGGTTTTGAAGATTCACAAAGTTTACTAAACTATAATCAAGATATTACAAAAGCTACTATAAATGTAGGTGTTATAGCATATCCTTATATGAGTAATTATAATGATTTTGAACCTTTAATTGAAGATAAAAATATAAACTTAGAGTTTATTCAAAATAATAAATCATTAGAAAAATATGATTGTATCATCTTACCTGGAAGTAAATTAGTTATAAAAGACTTAAAATGGTTAAAACGAAATAAACTATTTGATAGAATAAAAGAGTTTAAAAAACAAATTATAGGAATTTGTGGTGGATATGAAATGCTTTTTGAAAGTTTAAATGATAAACATGCATTAGAAAATGAAAAACCTTCAATAGAAAAAGGTTTTGGGTTTATTGATGATAAAATAATTTTTAAAAAGAAAAAAATAGTAAAGAAATCAAAAGTAAAAATACTAAATAAAGTAATAAATGGATTTGAAATTCATCATGGTACTTCAAAAAAATATCCAATATATTTTGAAAAAAATAATATTTTTGGAACATTTGTTCATGAGCTTTTTGATGATGATAAATTAAGAACTAGTATATTTAAAAATATTGATAAGAGTTATACAAAATTCAACTTCACAAAAGTAAAAAACAAAAAAACAAAAAAATTTGTTGATGAAATGAAAAATAGATTAAACATAAATTTAATACTGGAAAATATAAAATGAAAAACTTAATATTAGGATTGAAATTTGCTTTTTCATACTTTACAATAATTCCTGTAAAGTTTAAAGAAACTGATAATTTGTCTACTAAAGGTGTATTGTCTTATATGCTTTTTTTCTTACCCATTTCTGGATTTGTATTATCCTTAATAGTATTAAGTGTTTACTTTTTACTTTATGACTTAAATTGGCTAGGTGCTATTATAGCAAGTAGTATTTACCTTTTATTGTATGGTTTTTTACATACAGAAGGCGTAATAGATGTTGTTGATGCAATCTATGCAAAACACTCAGGAAAAGATCCATATAAAGTTATAAAAGAATCTACTGTAGGTGCAATGGGCATATTATACTCTGTTTTATTAGTTTTATTAAAAATATCTTTGTTTTCATATATGTTGTTAAATGAATATTTCTTAGAACTAGTATTAATAATTTTTTTAAGTCGCTTTTATATTCTTTTTACAATCTTTTTTTATGAATTTAAATCATCTTTTGTGAATCTTTTAAGTGATAGTTTATCTATAAATAAAAGTATGCTTTTATTTATTTTAATAACTATATTAGGTATGTTTACTTTAGGATTTTTTTCATATATATTCCTATTAATTATCACAACTATTTTTGTAATAATAATTAATAAGTTTCTAAAATCTAACTTAGGATTTTTAAATGGAGATTGTCTAGGAACTTTAATAGAGGTTTTAGAAGTTTTTTTACCTTTGATTATTTTGTTGGGTTTAGTTTAGCTTTTAGTTTTTTTGGTATGTGGGCAAAGGCAATTGTTTGATTTTTTATAAATATTCCTTTTTCATATACTTTTGCTTCTAAAGTCATTTTATTTGTATTAAAAGAAGTTAGTACAAATTTTTGATTGTTTTGTTCATATTCAATATTTTCTAATTTTATTAATTTATTATTTTTCATAATCATATATTATCATTTTTAAACTTTTATATATTTATTATAAAATTTAGTTATATATAAATCATAATTAAATATAATACATAAAATTTTAATAAGGATTACAAATGAGTGAAGAACAAATAAAAAACATTCCATATAATAGACTTCAATTTTTTCCAATCATGATGTTTGCTATTGTAATGGGATTAGCAGGTTTAACTTTAGTTTATGAAAAAATTTCAGAAGTATTTTATTTACCATCTATTATTTCAACTATTATGGTTGTAGTAACAATAGGAATTTATTTAACGATTTTTTATACATACTTTAAAAAAATACTTACACACAAAGAAGAGGTTTTAAAAGAGTTTGCACACCCAATAAGAATCAACTTTTTTGCAGCATTTTCAATTTCTACTCTTTTAATATCAATGGTAATTCAACCATATATAGATGAATTAGCAAATATTATATTTATATTTGGTGCTATATTTCATATATTTTTTACTTTTTATACTATTAAGTATTGGATAGACAATAATTTAGAGATGAATCATTCCAATCCAGCTTGGTTTATTCCAATTGTTGGTAACTTAATTGTACCGATTGCTTCTCATGGTTATTTTAATGATTCAGTTTTATATTTCTATTTTGCAATTGGTATCTTCTTTTGGATTGTTTTATTTTCAATTATTTTGAATAGAATTATTTTCCACCATCAATTTGCTCCAAAGTTTTTGCCAACACTTTTTATATTAATAGCTCCACCTGCTGTGGGTTTTTTATCTTATGTAAAGTTAACGAAAGAATTAGACTTTTTTGCTCATATGCTTTATAGTCTTGCTTTATTTTTTACAATTTTAATATTTTTTATGTATAAGAAATTTATTAATATTAAGTTTTTTATTTCATGGTGGGCATTTACCTTTCCAAGTGCAGCTATGACTTTGGCAACAATTAAGATGTATGTTTTAACACAATATTGGTTTTATGCTCTATTATCATATGTTTTTATGATTGCTTGTACTATAATTGTCTATTACGTAGCAAAACAAACTATAATTCATATTTCTAAAAAAGAGATATGTATCATGGAATAAAGGATAGAAATGGATTTTAGATATATTGGTCAAAGTGGTCTTAGAGTTTCTTCTATATGTATGGGAACTATGACTTTTGGTTCCGTAACAAATAAAGAAGAAGCATTTAAAGTTATGGATATGGCTTATGATAGAGGAATAAATTTTTATGATACAGCAGAACTTTATCCTGTGCCACCAAAAAAATCTTATTTAGGTTTAACAGAAGAGTGGGTTGGTGAATGGTTAAAAACTAAACCTAGAGATTCAGTTATTCTAGCTACAAAAGTAGCAGGTGCAGCAGCTGGTTGGTTTGTTCCACCTAATAGACATGGTTTAACAGCAATTGATTCTTTTCATATTAAAAAAGCTGTAGAAGGTAGTTTAAAAAGGCTTGATACAGATTATATAGATTTATATCAAATGCATTGGCCAGATCCAATAGTTCCTATTGAAGAGTCTTTAAAAGCATTTGATCAATTAGTTCAAGAAGGAAAAGTTAGATACATAGGTACATCAAATGATACAGCTTATGGTCTAACAAAAGCTAATGAAACATCAAAAAATAAAGGTTTAGCTAGATTTGAATCTATTCAAAATAATTTCTCTCTTCTAAACCCAAGGTTTCACGATGAATTAGCAAATGTATGTAGAAGAGAAAACATATCATGTTTACCTTACTCTCCAATAGGAGGAGGGGTTTTAAGTGGAAAATATGGTAATGATTTTATGCCAGATGATGCACGATTTGCTGCTTATATTAAAAACCCAAACCCAAGAATTCAAGCACAAGCCAAAAGATTTGTTAATGACAAAACTATTGAAGCTACTAAAAGATATGTTCAATTATCAAAAGAATATGGAATATCTCCTGTTACTTTAGCAGTAGCTTATTCTAAGCATTTTGATTTTGTTGCATCTACTATAATAGGTTGTAGAAGTGCATCTCAACTTGAAGAGTCATTTGCTGCATTTGATTTTAATATTGATGATGAGTTAATGTCTAAAATACAAAAAATACAAAATGATATACTTTACCCTATGGGATAAGTAATTTTA
The DNA here is from genome assembly GCA_937138295.1 of uncultured Campylobacteraceae bacterium. Taxonomy (GTDB): domain Bacteria; phylum Campylobacterota; class Campylobacteria; order Campylobacterales; family Arcobacteraceae; genus JALRJW01. The sequence continues at coordinate 106,840 of CAKZOX010000155.1, read as the reverse complement.
AACTAGGAATTTAAATGAAAAATATGACGATATTAAAAAAATTTGCAGGAATTAGTGTAATTGTTACTCTTGTAGTTTTGATTGTAAGTTTTTTTATACTAAATAGTCAAAAAAATAAACTTGAAAATGAAGTTGTAATACAAACTATTAATAGTTTAAAATCTAATACAAATGCTGAGTTAAATAATAAATTTAATGTAGGTATATCTAATGCAGTTTCTATAGGAAATAATGCTTCTTTAAAAACAGCATTAAAAGAAAATAATAGAGAAATAGGAATAAGAGCATTATCTAAATTATCAACTGAAATGAAACAAAGTACACCATTTCAAAATACTAAAGTTCATGTACATACTAAAGATAATAAATCTTTTATTAGGTCATGGAAATTAGATAAGCACGGTGATGACTTGTCTTCATTTAGAGCTAGTGTAGTTAAAGTTAATCAAGATTATAAAAGTGTAAACACTTTTGAAATAGGTAAAGCAGGATTAAGTGTAAGATCTGTTATAGCTATAAAAGACTATGATGGTAGTCATTTAGGTTCTTTAGAATTCATTCAAGGTATTAATTCTGTTGCTAGAAGTTTTGAAAAGAAAAATGAATCATTTATTTTATTAATGGATAAGAAACTAGCTGTAGCAGATACTTCAAAAAGTAAAATTATTGATAATAAATATGTTGTTTCACAAAAGTTTCTAAATGCTGATTTTTACGATGATACAAAAAATATTAACTTCAACAAATTAATATCACAAAAATATTACGAAACAGATAAATACTTTTACACTTATTATGAAATAAAAGATTTCCAAGATAAAGTTCTTGGTATGGCATTAGTTGGAAAAGATATAAACTTAGTAAATAGTTCTATTGAAGAAGCTAGCTCTATAATTTTTAATTCTTTAGTTTTATTAGTTATTGGATTATTAGTTACTATGGTAATTAGTATTTTAAACTTAAAAAGTAGTGTAATTGCACCTGTTATAGATTTAAAAAATTCTATTTTAAACTTGACAAATAATAATTCAAGTGAGAATGGATTAGCAAAAATAACATCTAAAAATAATGATGAAATAGGTGATGTAGTAAATAGTTTTAATTCTTATTTAGATTATTTAGAAGAGGGCTTATTAAAAGATCAAAAAGTTATTGAAGAGACTAGAAGTATTATTGAAAAAGTAAACTATGGTCTTTTAAATGACAGAGTTAAACTAGAAGGTCAATCAGATTCAATAAATCAATTAGTAAGTGAAGTTAATAATATGATTACAGTTTTACAAAAAAATATGACTGCTTTATCAGATATGTTAGTACATTTAGCAAATGCAAAATACGATTACAAAATGCCTGATATCAAATTATCTGGATTGTTAGCTTCTATTTTTAGTGGAACAAAAGTTACACAATCTACTATTAATGAAGTTATGTGTTTAATTGATTCAGCTAATGCAAAATTGATTACAAGTTCAACTGAATTAGCAACAGCTTCAACTGAATTATCAACCTCTTCAAGTAAACAAGCAGCATCTTTAGAAGAAACAGCTGCAGCTATTGAAGAAATTAGTGCAACAATTATTCAAAGCGCAGAAAATGCAGCAGAAATGTCAGTTTTAGCTAAGAATGTAAGTCAATCTAATGATGAAGGTAGAAGATTAGCAAATGAAACTACTTCATCTATGGAAGAGTTAAGTTCTCAAGTTACCTCAATAAATGATGCAATTTCTGTAATTGATAATATTGCATTCCAAACAAATATTTTATCTTTAAATGCAGCTGTTGAAGCAGCAACTGCAGGTGAAGCTGGAAAAGGATTTGCAGTTGTTGCTCAAGAAGTTAGAAATTTAGCTCAAAGAAGTGCAGAAGCTGCAAAAGAGATAAAAGATTTAGTTGAAACAGCAAATGTAAAAGCACAAAATGGTAAAGAAATTTCTTTAAAAATGATTTCAGGTTATGAAGTATTAGACAATAATATTAGTTCTACAATAAAAATTATTGATAGTGTTGCAAGTGCTGCTAAAGAACAACAAGCTGCAATGGAACAAATTACTGATACAGTAAATACTTTAGATCAAGCCACTCAAAGAAATGCATCTTTAGCTGAATCAATCAGTAATATGTCTCATGTGACTTCTGATTTATCTCATCAACTTCAAAGTGCTATTAATAGTACAAGTTTTGATAAAAATGCTGTTAATAGAATTTGTGATGAAGAGTTAATTTTTACAGCAAATAAATTAAAATCTGATCATATTAATTTTAAAAATGTTAATTTTAGTAAGTGTGAAGCAGGTACAAAATTTACTGTAACTAATCATAATGAATGTAATCTAGGTAAGTGGATTAACCAAAATGAAGGAACTTCACTTTCTCAAACTCCTAGTTGGAATAAATTAAAAGAGGCACATTTAAATGTTCATAAGTATGTTCAAAATACAGTAGATTTATATAGTATAAACTCTGGAAATAAAGAGATATTCGATACTACAGATATTATTGAGCATAATATAAATGAAGTGTTTGACTTACTAAATAAAATTAGAGAAGAAAACTGTAAAACACTTAATAAATAACTAAATAACTATTGATTTCTTCTTTGATATAAGATACAATATTTGTAACTCAAAATCAAAGGAGCTAATCATGTCATTGAATGAGAACATTCTTTTGGATTTAAACTGCGAAGTTTATAAATATAATTTTAGAACTAATAGTTTTCAAATTAGAAACTACTTTAAAACCAATACGGTAAAATTACTACAAGAGTATGATAAAATCATACAAATTCTTGCAAAAAATCAAGTTAAATTTAAAGTTTTAGAAGATAACAGTATCGAAATACTGTAATCTATTTATCTATTAAGTTTAAAAAGTCTAATCGGTTATTATAGCCCACAACTTTATGCTTTATTGTTTCTGTTTTATTATCAATAAAATAAATCGTTGGAACAATAGGTGTATCTAAAAAAGTAGGGAAGTTTCCTTCTTCTCTATTTATAATCAAAGGAATAAAATTTTCTTTGATTTTTTTGTCATATTTAGGTTTTTCTAGTATTAATTTTTCAAATTTTACACACCATGGACAGAAATTTGCAACCATAACTACCATAAGGTCTTTATTCTCTTTTTTTGCTAACTCTAAAGCTTTATTGTAATTTAAATGATAGTTCATTTTAGATGCAAAACTTTTGTAATCATTTGCATAGTTAAATGTAAATACCATCATTAAAACTGTAAAAATTTTTATCATAAATTATCCTCTATATATTGTTGTTTAAATGCTTCAACTAGTAATTCAACCTTTTCGATAACTAGTTCATAAATCTCATCTTCTGTTTTATTTTCATATGTCATTTGAGTTCTTTTTTGATATGTTAAGGCAAAAACCTGATTATCATCATCAACTCTTTTTACCATTTCTCCAAGTGCTAATTCTATATTTAATACTATTTTGCCTTCTAATGGTGTTTCATAAAGTAAAAAAGCAATACTTCTGTGGGAATATCCAGATGTGTCTATTTTGAGCTCTGTACTAGCTTCATTTAGAATCTCTAGAATTTCAGTTTTAATATCATCATTAACTTTAGAACTATAATTTTCAACAACTAAATAGGCTTTTGGAAGTTTTGTTAGCATATACATAGTAGATGCATATGATGAAATTGAAATAAAAATTAAGATGAAAAAAAGTTTAATTAGATTTTTCATATATAACCCCTTTTGATTTTAGGGATTATATTAAATAATTGTGAAATAATAGATTAATTATTTACTTTAGATTTTACAGAGTTTATGATGTTTTTAGCTTTGTTTATCAATTCATCTGCTTTATCTTGATTTTGATTTGTTTCTAGTTCTTTAAATATTTCAAATAAAGGATCAAAACCTAAGTTACCACATAATCCTTTTAGTTTATGAGCTTGATTTTTAAAGTCATTCATTTTAGATGATTGCCAATGATTATTTAATATATTCATTTCTGTATCAATTGAATTAACAAAGTCTCCTAAAAGCTCTAAATAAAACTCATAGGGTAAATTTATAGAGTCAGCTATTTTTTGAAGATTTATTTCATCTATTACTTCTTCTTTTTTATTTTCAGGAATATGATTTACTAATTTTTGTTCAATTACTTTTGTTTCTTCTTTCTTAGTAATAAAATCTTTTAAAAATGATTTTAAATTATTTGTTAGTAAATCAAAATTAATAGGTTTTGATATATAACTATCAAAACCAGCACTTAAGAATTTTTCTTTATCTCCCTTAACAGCATTTGCTGTTAAAGCTATAATAGGTACTTTTGTATCAAAAGTCTTTTGTAATTTTAGAATATTTTTAAGTGCTTCCATACCATCCATTATAGGCATATTAATGTCTAAGAAAATTAAATCTATTTTACCTTCTTTGTTTTCAAAATAATCAACTGCTTCTTTTCCATTTATAACAAAGTCAGCTTCTATTCCAACTTTTTTTAGTAGGGCATCTAATAGTTTTTGATTAATAACAACATCTTCTGCAACTAAAACTTTTGCATTTTTAAAAGCTAATTTTGAATTGTCAATTATTGCTTTAGTACTATTTATAGTTTTTTGAGTTGGCTTTTCTTTACAATCTAAATCAAGATTAAAATAAAACATACTTCCATAATTTTTCTTTGATATTACATGTAATTCAGAACCTAAAAGTTCAATTATTTCTTTACATATTGATAAACCTAAACCTGTTCCACCATATTGTCTAGTTGTACTTTGATTTTCTTGAGTAAAGGGTTTAAATATATCTTGTAACTTATCATTTTCTATACCCACACCATTATCTTTAACTACAAATTTTAAAACTAGTTTTTTATCAATTATTTTGTCAACTTTTATACCAAACTCAACTTTTCCATCAATTTGGGTAAATTTAATTGCATTACTAAGTAGATTAGATACAACTTGTTTGATTTTTATAATATCTGAGTTTATAAGATATTTTTCAAGTTTTGGATCGATTTTTAATATTAAATTTACACCTTTTTCATTTGCAACTGCTGTGAAAAGGTTTTTAATAGAGTTAAATTCTTTATATGGATCAAAGTAAATATGCTCAATGTCCATTTTCCCACTTCTAATTTTCGAGAAATCCAAAATTTCTCCAATAGTTTTAACTAATAAATGTGCATTATCATTAACTATTTGAACATATTCGGTGTCTTTATCATCTAAATTTGATTCTTTTAAAAGTTTTGTAAATCCTATAATTGCATTTAACGGAGTTCTTATTTCATGACTCATATTTGCCAAGAAAGATGCTTGCGTTTCCTTTGCCTTTTTTTCCTCTTCTAAACTTCTAATAACAGCTGTATTATCAAATCTAATTGATAAAAACTCTATTATCTCATTGTTTAAATCAAGTATTGGAATAATAGTAGTATTTACATAATAAATAGTACCATCTTTAGCTTTATTAGGTAAGTTTTCATAAATATAGATTTTTTTATCAAGAATAGTTTCCCACATGTTTTTATATACTTCATCTTCAACAAATGGCGCTCTTAAAATTGCATGTGTACTTCCTATTAATTCATTTAAAGAGTATCCAGAAATTTCTAAGAACTTATCATTTACATAGGTGATTTTTCCATCAATATCAGCTTTTGAAACAGTAGCACTTTTGTCTATAGCAATTTTATATTGTTCTGCAAGATTTTGAGCAAACTTTAAATCTTTTTGTTTGTTGACTTTTTCTATCATCTCATGAAGTTTTTGCATAAGTGTATTTAAATCAACGGGTTTGTTAAGATATTGTGTTCTAACAGATACTGCATTGATTTTTTTAAAATATGGACCAAAATCTAATCCTGAAATAATTAGTGCAAATAAATCTTCATTATATTGTCTTACATGTTCAATAAATTCAAATCCATCTACTTCAGGCATTGTAATATCTGTAATAATTAAATCTACAGATATGCCTTGATTTTTTAATTCATGAAATTTATCAATTGCTTCTTGACCATCTGCAACTTCATGTAAATTAGGAAATAGCATTTTTTTTAGAAAAGAAGAAACAGTTTCTCTGATCATGGTTTCATCTTCTGCATAAATGACATGCATTTTATTAAGCCCCATTTTCATCACTATTCCTTATTAATCAAATTTTTTAATTGTATACTGTTACTTAAAATAGATGCATTTATATAGAACACATCATGGGCAGTTTTTTGTATGAAAACAAAGTCTTTCCAATTTTGTAAGTCCTCTAAAATACTTTTTGTAAAGTTTGTAATATAACTTTTTCTTTTGTCATCTATTCTTTTTAAATTAATTTTCTCTAATTCTTCACTTATTGAAGTTAAACTAGAAGAAATCTCTTTAAAAGTAGATAATGAATCTAAAAAAGAAGAGTATTTTTTTAAAGATGCGATTATATTATCAATATTTTGAGAAAAATTATCAGTAGATAAATTTAGAATGATATTTTCTAAAAACGGGTCTAATTTTTCTACATCTTTTAATATTAAATCTATATCATTTAATTGAGCTAAAAATTCTTTTGCAGGTAATTTTAGGTGAGAATCATTAGCTTTAGAAAGCTTATGATTATCGACATCATCAATAAAATCATCTTCAAAATCAAACTCAAAACTATCGTTTTCAAATGAATTCATAGTATCTGATTCTTTTACAATTAAATTAAATGTATTTCCTAAAATCATATGAATTTTTGATTCATCATATGGTTTAAACAAAAATGAATTAGCTCCTTTTTGCTTATATAAATTTATAAATCCACTTTCTTCTGAATCTATTATCATTGAAACAAGTGCTTGATGAACAATCTCATCATTTCTTAAAAGAGTAAGAAACTTTATTCCATCACATTTGGGAATTTTTGTATCTAAAATAATCAAATCATAATTGTAATGATAATGCATACCAAAAGCTTCATAACCATTAGATGCAAAATCTATTTTAAAGTTATCAATGTTTAAATAATTGAAAAAAGATTTTATATTTTTTGTTAGTATATCAATATCTGTTTTTTCATTTTCAACTATAAGAATTTTTTTCATTTATTACCTTTTAAATATAACTAAAATTATAACTAATTTTATATTATAATTTTATAACCTAATCCAGAGATATTTTTAATTAAGTCTTTTGAGATTTTTTTTCTTAAACTTTTGATTACGTTTTTTAGTGCATCTTGAGTCATGACTTTATCTTCATAGTACCAAATTACGGTTTCTATATTTCTGTATGAAACAACTTTATTTTTGTTTTTAATGAGCAATTCCAAAAGAAGTCTTTCTTTCTTAGTTAGAGGTATTTCTTCATTTTTATAATTTAATGATGAATTAATTGAATCATAAAAAAGTTCATTATCTAATTTTATTAATTCTGTATTGTAGTTTTCATCAATATCATATTTACTAAGGTTATTTAAAACTGTTAATAGTTTTTCTTTATTGAGGGGTTTATCAATGAGACCTTGAATATTTAAGTTTCCACAAGAAATAAAGTTTTCAGAAGTTAATTCAGAAGTTAAAACTACTATAGGTAACCAAAAGTTTACATCTCTTATTTTTTTTATCAAATCTACACCACTTAATTTTGGCATATTTAAATCTGTAATTATAAGATCTATTTTTTGTTTTTTAAATATCTCATAGGCATCAAAACCATTTTCTGCAAATATAATATCTGCATTTAATTCTTTTAGATATTCTGCAATGATTTTATGTAAAATTTTATCATCATCCACAAATAAAATTGTTTGCTTTTTAAAATTCAATCCAATACCTCTAAAATAATTCTAATTCATCTTCTTCAATTTCTACTAGTCCTAAACTCATTTTTATTTGAGTTATACTACTTTTCATAGAATCTGTAAGATAATTTAAGTTTTTAGTCTTTCTTTCTATCATTACAATATCAAAAAATTTAGTAATATCCTCATATAAATATTCAAACATATCAAAAACAGCTATAGAGTTTTTATCTAGTTTTTCTAATTGAAGATTTGTTAAAGAGTTTGATAAATCTGCAAATATTTCTGCAAATTCTTCTAATCCTGGAATTAGTTGTAATGATGAATTATATCTTGAAAAAACATCAGTTAACTCTGCTTTTGTGTGTTCATCAAATCCACTTAAAACAATTTTATTGATATTCTCTTCATAAATTTCATTTAATGTTTGGATTTCATCACTAATATGTTCCCACATTGAATCATCAATAATATGGTCTTGGTTTAAATTATCGACAAATTCATCCACACTTTTATTGTCAATTAATTTTTGCTTTTCTATTTCTTTTATGTTTTTACTTGCTTCATTTAGACTTTTTTTAAGATTATAGATGTACATATCGTTTCTTAAATTTGTGTATTTATCTTTTAATATACAATTTTCAGTCTCTAAAATCAGTTTTTGTAAAATATCATAATCTGTGTATTCTTCTAAAAGAACACTGTAAGTTTTTATTTCAAAGAGTCTTTGGATTTTTTTAGTCATAGTTTTTAAAATAACTATTAAGTGGATTTCTTTATTGTTTAATTTTAATTCTTTTAAAACTTCAAAAGTATCATCATCTAAAAAATCAGCAACTAATAAAACTATATTAAATTTTCCATCAATAAGTTCTGTGTTTGATTCTTTGTAATCTACTATTTTAGTGCTATTGAAACTTTTTTTAATAGTATTACTTACTTGCTCATTAAGATTATTATTTTTTTCTATTATTAATAAACTTAAGCTTTGGGCAAAAAAAGATAATTCTTCAAAAACAATTTTTTCATTCATATTTACTCTTTGTATATATATAGTTATATTGTATCTAAATAAAATTATAACTTTATAAATATCGAGTTATATTTCACACAAATTATGCTCAAAAGTTTAAAAAAATCATTATTAAACAATAGAAAGTTAACAAAATTTATAACTTTACAATAAAATAACTCTTTTATCACTCTTTTTGTATGTAATATAAAAATATATTAATGAAAGGATTTAGCTTGAATAGTGAATACATGTTAGAAATTTTATCTAATGATTTGAAACTATTAGTTATCAGTGATAACTATGATGGTAATAATTCCTTAATTAATGCAATAAAATTATTTTTTCCAAATAAAGAAAATGTTGATTATGTAAATACAAACAGTTTTCATTTTGAAAAAAACAAATTTGACCTAATAATTTGTGATATTCAAAAAAATAAAAGTGTTATTATTGATACAATAAAAGATATTAGCAAACTAGATAATAAACAAGATGTTTTAATAGTTACTGATAAAAATGACGTTGATTTAATAGTAAGTTTATTAGCTTTGGGTATTAGTCAAATTATTACTCTTCCTTTAAATAATGAAGAGTTTAGTTACAGAATTAAGAAATCATGTGAAACATCATTTTATAAGAAATATTATGAGTTGAATAAGATTGAAAATAATTCTGTAAACGTTGAGGAGTTATTGCAAAAAAAACTTGTAAATTCTACTCAATTTGAGGAATACTTAAAACAAAATGATATTACAAAACAAAAGTTTGAGATGCTAACTCAAAATCTATTAGATTTAAATTACAAATTTAATAAATGTATTGAAAAAATCTATATTAATGGATTTAATCAATCTTTATTAGACAATATGACTGATATTTTAAATCAAATAGTTCTTGAGTTTGAAAAAGTAACTACTTTAAAAAAACTTTCAAATGTAATATCTGAGTTAGTGAGATTTTTAAGCAACATAAGAATTAAGTATTTAAGTTTAACTCAAATGGATAAACTAAGAATCATAGAGTTTATTTATGATGATATATCAAGGTATATAAATACAGTATTTGTGTTTAGAGATACTGTAGATATTCACTACTTAGAAGATTCATTAAGTACTTCAATTATGCAGCTTAAACAAAGAATGTATAACACAGAACTTAATGAAGTAGAGTTGGAAATTTTTTAAATTAAATATTAAGGAGAAGATAAATGTCAAAAAAAGTAGTGTTTGTAGATGATAGTAAAACTGTATTAGTATCAGTTGAGATGGCTGTTGAAGATTTAGTAGCAGCAGGTTCAATTGAGTTTATCACTTATGATAATCCTTTGGAATTATTAGAAGATGTTGATAATGGGAGTTTATCATACGATTTATTATTTACTGATATTAATATGCCACAAATGAATGGTTTAGATTTAGCTAGAAAGCTTAAAGCTAATCCAGCAATTAGACAAAAACCTATTTTAGCTTTAACAACTGAAAATTCTGCAGAAATAAAACAAGCAGGAAAACAAATTGGTATTGCAGGATGGGTTGTAAAACCATTTAGTAATGAAAAAATCAATATGGCAGTAAAAAAAGTACTAGGAGTTTAGTATGGGAACTGATAACAGCAGTTCAACATCTAAAAAAATGGCACAATCTGCCATGGAAAAATATCTTTCATTTGAAATTAATGAAGAGATGTATGGTGTTGAAATATTAGATATCAAAGAAATTATCGCAATGATGAAATTTACAACAGTGCCAAAAATGCCTAAATTTGTAAAGGGAGTAATTAACCTTAGAGGATTAGTTATTCCAATCGTTGATATGAGATTAAAATTTGATTTACCAGAAATGGAATACAACGAAAGAACTACTATTATTATAGGAATTATAGATGATAGTTTAATAGGTTTTATTGTTGATAGAACAGCAGATGTATTAAATATATCTAGTTCTGAAATGACTTCACCACCAAAATTTGGTACAGATATTAGCACTGACTTTTTAAAGTCTATGGCTAAAACTGAAAATGGTGTAGTTATGATAGTTGATTTGAAGAAAATCTTTACTCACTCTGAATTTGAAAGTGTAAAATCACTTGAACATAAAGAAGAGTTCTAATATTTATTTTATAAGCAGGGAAAGGAAATAAAATGACAATTAAACAGAAAATTGTTTCAATAGGTATTGTTTTAACAATGGCTATCTTTACAGTATTAGGAATTTACTTTTACAATGAACAAAAAAGTAAAATTATGGATTCATATGTTGAGTTAGCAAGAGGTATTGTACTTACAGCTGAATCAACAAGAATTGAAATGGAAGATAAATGGAAATTAGGTGTTTTTGATATAGAACAAGCAAGAAATTATGCTAATGCTGATGAAAAGAAGAAGTTATTAGCAATGATTCCTGTAGTTACAGCATGGCAAGCAGCTGAGAAAAAAGCAGCTGAGTTAGGTTATAAATTTAAAACACCTAAATTCCAACCTAGAAATCCTGAAAATCAACCTGATAAAATTGAAGCTGAAGTTTTAAAAATGTTTATGAATTCAGATAAAAAAGAACACTTCATGATTGATGAAGCTTCTAATACTATTAGATATTTTAGACCTGTTGTTTTATCTGAAACATGTCTATACTGTCATGGTGACCCTGCAAAATCTCAAGAGTTTTGGGGTAATGATAAAGGTTTAGATGCAACTGGTGTTAAAATGGAAAACTGGAGAGTTGGTGAAGTACATGGTGCTTTTGAGGTTATTCAATCTTTAGATAGTGCAGATGAAGAAATTGCTTCTTTAGTAACTCAAACATTAATGATTTTAGTTTTAAGTATTATTGTAATTGTAATTATTTACTCTATGGCTGTAAAAGTTTGGGTTGAAAGACCTGTTTTAGCTTCTGTTGAAAATTTATCAGAAGGTAGTGATCAAGTAGCAAGTGCTTCAGGACAAGTTTCTGGTTCATCTCAACAATTAGCAGAAGGTGCTCAAGAACAAGCTGCTTCAGTAGAAGAAATTACAAGTAGTTTAGCTGAAATCAAATCAACAACAGAGCAAAATAGTCAAAATGCAAGAGAAGCTGATTTATTAGCTAAGAGTGCAGATGAAAGTGCGAAAATTGGTTATGAGCATATTATTCAACTTAATAAATCAATGGAAAACATTAATGACAGTTCTAGAAAAATTTCTAATATCATTAAAACTATTGATGAAATTGCATTCCAAACAAATCTATTAGCATTAAATGCCGCTGTTGAAGCTGCAAGAGCAGGTGAACACGGTCTTGGATTTGCAGTTGTTGCAGAAGAAGTAAGAAATCTAGCTCAAAGAAGTGCAGAAGCTGCAAGAGATACAGCTAATATAATTGAAAGTTCTATTGAAGAAGTTAAAAAAGGTAATGAAATTGCTGAAGAAACTAACAAATCATTTGAAGATATCTTAGATAAAGTTAAAAAAACAGGTGATATTATCGGTGAAATTGCAATTGCTTCTAAAGAACAATCAGGTGGAATTAATCAATTAAGTGAAGCTATGAATCAAGTTGATTCTGTTACACAAGTAATGGCAAGTAGTTCTGAAGAAAGTGCAGCGGCTAGTGAACAATTAAGTGCACAAGCAGCAAATATGCAAGATTCTGTAAACGGATTAGCAGTTATATTTGGATTTAAATCAACAAGTGGTTCTAAAAGACAAGTAAATACTCCAATGCAAACACAAACGCATAGAGAATATACTCCAGCACCAAGACAATTTGAATCTTCTAAGAAAAATGTTTCTTCAAACACATCAAATTCAAAACCTTCAGATGTTTTACCATTAGATGATGATGATTTAAAAGAGTTTTAGATGAAACTAGAAAATAGAACTTTAACGTTAGATGCAAATGCATCTAACGAGGAAATCAATGAATTGGTATCTGAAATAGTTCTAAATATAGATGAAATTGATAAAGTCGTTTTAGAAAATGACGAAAATGGTATTGCATCAAGTGCTATATTTGCATTGATGCAGTCTTTAAAGAATAGAAGAACTCAAATTGATATTCCATTTCTTAATGATTACATTAAGATTAATAACATGGGAAAAGTTCTACTAGTGAAATAAGGAAATATAAATGGATAAAAAAGATAGAGTAATGATGATATTTCTACAAGAATGTAGAGAAATCATCGAAACACTAGAAAACAAAATCCTTATTTTAGAAGATAATCCAGAAGATAGAAGTATGATAGATGATATCTTTAGGGGTATTCATACTTTAAAAGGTAATGCTAATTCTTTTGGTTTCACTAGATTAGGAAATTTTGTTCACTATTTTGAAGACTACCTTGATATATTTAGAAAAAATGATAAACCTCTAAATGAGCATGAAGCTGATTTATTAATTAGAGGTTTTGATATTGTTAAAGAGATTTTCGAAATAGAAGAAAATGAAACTCCAGATAATCCAGAGCAATATGATTCTGTATTAAATGAAATTAAAAGTTTTTTAAATATAGAACCTGAAGTTGCACCCGTAGAGTTAGATTTAGAAGATGTAGTGTCTTCAAGTCATTTTGAAAATAAAGATATTACAAATAAAAATGAAGAGTTAATTGCTTTTGAAGATGATGTAATTCAAAAAATCAAAGATGACAATCTAAAGATTTATCATATTATCATGAAATTTGATGATGACCTTTATGTAAGAGGTTATAATCATCAACTATTTTTTAAATTATTTTCTGATTTAGGAGAAATAGCTTATTCATATGTAAAGATTTCAAAAGATATTCCAAGTATTGAAGTTTTTGATACTGAAAAATCATTTGTTGAAGAGATTTCAACTTACTTATTAACTACATCTGATTTAGAAGATGTTGAAGATGTATTTGAATTTATAGCTGAAGAAAATGAAGTTGAAATTGCTTTACTTGATTTAAATACTATTGAAGAAGCTAAAAATGATTGTGAAGCTAATTTTGAAAAAATATTAGAAGAAGAATCACAAAAACAGATTATAAATGAAGTTATTGCTAACGAACAAAGTAAAAATGAGTCAAAAACAAAAGCAGAATCTACTGTTAAAAGTAATGATTCAACTAGTACAAGTTCACAAGCTCCTGCTGCTTCAATTAGAGTAGAATCATCAAAACTTGATGAACTATTTGATTCAATTGGTGAATTAGTTATCGCTCAAAGCTTTATTAATCAAAGTGAAAAGATTAGAAGTATAAATGATAATGAAATTAATCAATATATGGAAATGCTAGGTAAATCTACTAAGATTATTCAAAATAAGGTTATGAGTTTAAGAATGATTCCAATTAGAGATACATTCTTAAAGATGAAAAGAGTTGCAAGAGATGTTTCTAAAAAAACTGGAAAAGATATTAATTTAGTAATTTCAGGTGAAGAAACTGAAATTGATAAAACTATGGTTGATAAATTATCAGAACCATTAATTCATCTTTTAAGAAACTCTATTGACCATGGTATTGAAGATTCTGAAAAAAGAATTGCAAATGGAAAAGACCCAAAAGGTACTGTTCATTTAAGTGCATCACATAAAGGTAGTAATTTTGTAATTGAAATTAAAGATGATGGTGCAGGAATTAATAAAGAAATTATCTTAGCTAAAGCTATTGAAAAAGGTATTGCTTTTTCTGATGAAGAGTATACAGATGAAGAAATAGTTAACTTTATTTTTGCAGCTGGATTTTCAACAGCAGCATCATTAACTGATATTTCAGGAAGAGGTGTTGGACTTGATGCTGTTAAAAGCTCAATTGAAGAGTTAAGAGGAAAAGTAAATGTTGAAACAAAAGAGGGTGAGGGAAGTGTATTTAAAATTATACTACCTTTAACTCTTGCTATTATAGATGGTTTAACTGTAAAAGTAGAAGATGATACATTTATTATTCCAACATTATCTGTAATTGAATCATTTAGACCAAAAAATGAAGATATTCAAAAAATTAGAAATAAAGGTGAATTTATTAACTTTAGAGGTGATATTTTACCAATTATTAGAGTGAATAAACTCCTTGAATTAAGTGATGAAAATGTTCCTTTTGAAGAATCTACACTTATATGTATAGAGCATGATAGAGGAAAATATGTATTACAAGTTGAAGAATTATTAGGAAGACAACAAGTAGTAATAAAATCACTTGGAAAAATGATGAAGAGTTTAAAAGAAATTTCAGGAGCTGCTATTTTAGGTAGTGGAAACATAGCTTTAATATTAAATACTGAAGGTATTAGAGACTGGTTAGATTCAGGGGATAAAAATCATGAGTAATGAAATAAATCTTACTAAATCTTACGAAATAAGTAATTCAGAATTTAAAAACCTAAGCCAACTTGTTTATGATCAAGTTGGTATTCATCTTGCTGAACAAAAAAAGATGTTGGTAAAAACAAGATTATCAAAAAGACTTAGAGAACTGAACTTTAGTACTTTTAATCAATATTATCAATTTCTTAAAAATGATCAAACAGGTGAGGAATTAATTTTATTTATTAATGCTATTAGTACCAATGTAACAAGTTTCTTTAGAGAACCTAGTCAATGGGATTTTTTAGAAAAAGAGATTAAAGAAAAAGAAGCAAGTGGACAAAGAAAACTAAGAATTTGGTCTTCTGCTTGTTCAAGTGGACAAGAACCTTATACAATTGCAATTTTTTTATATAGTTTATTAAAAAATCCTCAAGAATGGGATATTAAAATATTAGCAACTGATATTTCAGAAGATATTTTAAAACAAGCTATGAGAGCTCAATACTCTTTAAAAGATGTTACAGGTATTCCTAAAAATATGTTAAATAAGTTTTTCAATAAAGTAAATATGGAAACTAAAACAGGTGTTAAAGAAGCTTATGAAATAAAAAGTGTTCTAAGAAACTTAGTTCTTTTTAGAAGTTTTAACCTTGTTTATGGAAACTATAAAGGTATTCCAAAAAGATTTGATATGATATTTTGTAGAAACGTAATGATATATTTTGATAATGAAACAAAAGAAAAAGTTGTTAATAATTTAACTTCAAAAATTATAAAAAATGGTCTATTCTTTATTGGTCATAGTGAGAGTTTGATTAACATGAAAGATAATAAACTTAAACTTGTAAAACCATCAATTTACAGAGTGCCAAAATAATCTAACACAAAAAAGGATTTACATGTCTTTAGAAAATATTTCAAATAATGAATTATTAGAGGAAATCAAATCAAGATTTGAACAAAGAGACGCAACTATCAATGATAGTAAGCAGATGTTAAAGAAATTAGAAGATATGAACAAAAAACTTTCTCAAGCTGAAGCTAACAGAAGTAAATTTATGTCAATTATTAAAAATGAGTTTAATAATCCACTTTTCTCTATGATATCTTTATCTAAATCATTATTAAAGTCAAGTAGAGATGACAAAATTCAAATGATTGGTAATTCTTTGTATGAAGAATCACTTACACTTAATTTTCAAATTAAAAATATAATTACAGCTGCTGAAATTGAATCTGGAACTTTGGATTTACAATTATCAAAAGTTAATTTTACAGATATAGTTTTACAAGTTAAAGAGGAATTACAATTTCCTATTAAAAATAAAAACATTAATATGGAAATTAATATCTTAAATAACAATGATGATGTTTATTTAGATAGAGAAAAATTCTATTTAATTCTTATAAATCTTATTTCAAACGCAGTTGAATACTCTCCAAAAGATTCAACAGTTATTTTAGATATATTTGAAGAAGTTGATGATATTAAAGTTATTGTAAAAGACTTTGGAGAAGGTATTGAAGATAGCCAAAAAGAGAATATATTCAAAAGATTTGTTCAAGCTCATAGTGGTTTAAATAGAATTCAAAGGGGTCAAGGTTTAGGTCTTAGTGTAATTAAAGATTTAGTTGACTTTAATGATGGGCAAATTAAATTAGATTCAAAAATTAATGAATACACTCTATTTGAAATAGTATTACCAAAACACGAATCAAATGAAGACTCTTTATTTGGTGATGATGACTTTATGTTTGATATGGATGATGATTCTGGAGAATTCTAGTGGAAACTATAGATAAAAAATATATACATTCAGGGCAACTGTTTGTAGCTGCTAGAGATACAACTATAATGACTGTTTTAGGTTCATGTGTAGCTGTATGTTTATATGATCCTGTTTCAAAAATATCTGGAATGAATCATTATTTATTACCTTTATGGAATAATGAAGGTCTAGCAAGTCCAAAGTATGGTAATATTTCAATAGAAAAACTAGTTGATGCTATGGAGTCAGTTGGTTGTGCTAGAAGAAATATTGTAGCTAAAGTATTTGGTGGAGCAAGTCCTAATAACTTTACAAGTTCTACTCAAAAACTTATTGGTGAAAAAAATATAAATGTTGCAATGGATATGTTACAAGAATTTAACATAAAAGTTGTAGCTTCAGATGTTGGTGGAATCAGAGGTAGAAAAATAGCAATGAACTCTACTACTGGTAAAGTTATAATGAGATACACACAAAAGAATGATTAATGGCAATTAGAGTTTTAATAGTAGATGATAGTGCAACCGCAAGGACTGTTCTAACAAAAGCATTAAGTAAAGATAATGAAATTGAAGTTATAGGAACAGCACCTGATGCTTATGTTGCTAGAGATAAAATAGTAAAACTAAAACCAGATGTAATTTGTTTAGATGTTGAAATGCCAAGAATGGATGGTATTTCTTTTCTAAAGAAGTTAATGAAACATTTTCCTATACCTGTTTTAATGGTTTCTTCACTTACTCAAAGGGGTGCACAAGTTACTTTTGATGCCCTTGATGCTGGTGCAGTTGATTATGTTGGAAAACCACACTCAAATATATATGATGGAATTGATGATATAGAAAAAGAGTTAATTCAAAAAGTTAAAACAGTAGCTAGTTCTAAAGTTAGAGTAAAAAATTTATCAACAGCTCCAAAAAGTACTGAAAGAACTTACGCCTTAGCTGAAACTACAAATAAAATTATTGCTATTGGTTCAAGTACAGGTGGTACTGTTGCTTTATCTGAATTAATTCAAGAATTCCCCAAAAACGCTCCTGGTACTGTAATAGTTCAACATATGCCTTCAGGATTTACTGAATCTTTTGCACAAAGACTATCTGAAATTAGTAAGGTAGATGTAAAAGAGGCTAAAGATGGAGATATTATTACAAAAGGTACTGTTTATATTGCTCCTGGAGATTTACACATGGTTGTAAAAAGAGAAGGTGGACATTATAAAATACAAATAGGAACTGGTAAAAAAATAAGTGGTCATAGACCATCTGTTGATGTTTTATTTAATTCAGTTTCAAAACATGTGGGTGCAAATGCTGTTGGAGTTATCCTAACAGGAATGGGTTCAGATGGTGCAAAAGGTTTACTTGCAATGAAAAATGCAGGTTCATATACAATAGGGCAAGATGAAAAAACAAGCGTAGTTTACGGAATGCCTAAAGTTGCTTATGATATAGGCGCTGTTATAGAACAACAACCTTTAGAAAATATAGCTAATACTATATTTAAACATTTAAACTAAAAGAGAAAAATTACTTATTTTCTCTTTTAACTTGCTGTATTGATTTAAATACATTATAGATAGATTCATCTATTTTTAAAGATTCTTTTAACATTTCATTAATATTATCATTTGCATTAAATTCAACAATATCTTGCATTCCATTATGAACATTATGATGGTAGTGTTTTAAATCATTCCAGTTTGATGTTTTTGTAAATGGCATGTTTTTTTGTTCTTGTTCAACAATCCATTTTCCCAAATTACATTCATGATCTGTTTTTACTTTCCATACTCTTTTTGAATCTAACTCTTTACAGTTTGAATCTTTGAAGTTAATGTGATCAAGTTTTAGTCTATTAAGTTTAAAAAGCATTTCTTTATCATTGATTTGATCTTTTGCATTAGATATATATGTAGTTTTACTAACAACTTCTAATAATTCTTTTGAAAGAGCTTCTATTTCATTACATTGAGATGAAATACTTGCTGACTCAGTTGCATTTCTTTGTGTTTCTTTATCTAAAGAAGTGATAGCATCATTTATTTGTTCAATTGCTTGTTTTTGTTCCCTTGAAGCATTTGATACTTCATTTATGATTTCCATTTGATTATTGATATTTTCATTGATGATAGAATAACCCTGAATCATTTCATGTGCTGTATTTTTACCTTCATTAGCTTTAGATTTTGCCTTATTAACAATATCAGTAATTTGCTTAGCAGCATCAGCACTTCTATTAGCAAGATTTCTAACTTCAGCAGCTACAACTGCAAAGCCTTTTCCAGCTTCACCTGCAGTTGCTGCTTCAACAGCTGCATTTAAAGATAAAATATTTGTTTGAAATGCTATTTGTTCTATCATAGATGTTGCTTCTGAAATTAGATTAACTTCATTATTTATACTTTCCATTGATTGGTATGTATTTTTTGCTAAGTTTTCACCATTTTTAACTGAACCATTTACTTCATTGGATAATTGATTCATTTTTACGCTGTTATCAGATGTGTTTATTACAGTACTTGTTACTTCTTCTAGTGCTGCTGCTGTTTCTTCTAAAGATGCAGCTTGATGATTTGATGAACTTGCTAAATTATTAGCTGTGTCTGATAAATGTGTCATTTCATTGTGTAATTTTTCTGAAGTAATATCCATCATTGCAATTAGTTCAGATACCGTACTTCCCATAGATCTAATACCTAATAATATTGAGCCTAGTTTTCCACTAATTCCATCTAAATCAACTTGATGATTGAAATTTGCGTTACCATATTCTATTAATGTTTCGATAGCTTTATCAGCTATTAAAGAGTTAGATTTTAGGGCTTGATTAAAATTATTTATAACTGTATTTATTTTTTCATTTTTTGCATTTGTCTTTACAAAAACACCATAAAAACCTTTATCAAATTTTTTAATTACATCATTCAACTCATCTAAAGCTAACTCATCTTCTTTTTTATTATTTTCTAGTTCTTTTATTTTTTCTTCTAATTCTTCTATTTTCTTTTGATACTTATTGTTGTTTGAAAAAAACATATATTAAATTCCTTGTCTTGACTATAGGATTATAGCATAATTTAAACATATGAAATAAATTTTAAGTTATTAAACAATACGAATATGTTATAATAACAATTAACCTAACAATGGAAGCAAGATGACAAAATTACCTATTAAAATTTTATATGTAGAAGATCATAAAGAAACTAGTATTTCTTTGTACAATATTTTAAGTAAATTTTGTGAAAAAGTAGTATTAGCTAACAATGGAGCCAATGCCCTTAGAACTTTTGAAGCAAATCATAACTTTGATCTTGTAATAACAGATGTTAACATGCCTATAATGGATGGTTTAGACTTAGTGAAAGAAATTAGAGAATTAGATAAAGATATTCAAATTTATGTAACTAGTGCTTATAAAGATACTCAAGAACCAAACTTAAAAAACTATAATGTCAACAGGTTTTTCCCTAAACCTACAGATATTGAAACTCTTTTAAAATATATTAAAGAAGATTTTTCTTAATTATTATTTCGTAAAAGATACTTATTTTAGGGACTATTTAATAAAGTATTATGTAAATTAAATATATTATTACTACTTTAAAAAAATTCAAACAGGATTTATTATGTTAGAAAAAGAAGGAAATATACTTTCAGTGAGAGAAGATCTGAAAGTATTTGATTGTACGATTAGAGATGGTGGACTTGTAAATAACTACCATTTTACAGATGATTTTGTAAAAGCTTTATATGATATGTGTGTTGCATCTGGTGTTGATTATATGGAGATTGGTAAAAATGTTTCTCCAACTGTAATGAGTACTCAAGAGTACGGAAAATGGAACTTTTGTAGAGAAGAAGATATTAGAAGTATTGTTGGAGAAAATGATACTAAACTAAAAATAGCAACTATGGCTGATGTTGGAAGAACAATTAAAGAAGAGATTCCACCAGCATCTGAATCTGTTGTTGATATGATTAGAGTTGCTACTTATATTCATCAAATTCCAGAAGCATTAGAATTAATAGAAGATTTTCATTCAAAAGGTTATGAAACTACTTGTAATATTATGGCTATTTCTAAGTCATTTGATACAGAGTTAAATGAAGTTTTAGAAACTGTTGCTAAATCTAATGTTGATGTTATCTATATTGCTGATAGTTTTGGTTCATTTTATCCAGAACAAATCAATAAATTAACTGAAAAATATTTAAGTTATGCAAAACCAGCTGGTAAAAAAGTTGGAATTCATGCCCACAACAATTTATCATTAGCATATGCTAATACTTTAGAAGCTATGGTTTATGGAACTTCATATTTAGATGTTACTGTTTCTGGACTTGGAAGAGGAGCTGGTAATTGCGCAACTGAACTGTTATTAGGTTTCTTAAAAAATCCAAAATATAAGTATATACCAGTATTAAAATTTATTGAACAATATATTGTACCTTTAGAAAAAGAGTTAGATTGGGGTTGTAGTGTTCCGTATATTATTAGCGGACACTTAAATGAACACCCAAGAGCAGCTATGAAAGCTAGAGATCAAAAAGATACAAAATATGTTGATTTTTATAATAATATGATTGAAGAATACAGTTAAAATAACCAAATTACAAAAAGGTAACATTTTAGTTACATTTATAGTTTATAATATAAGAAAATAAAAAGAGTTTTATTATGGATGATAACAGCGAAAAATTTAAACTTCTTATTATAGAAGATGACTTACTTACTAGAAATTCACTAAGTAAGTCTCTTTCTTACTTAGGCTTTGAAGTTCATGACTACTCTAATGGATATGAAGCCATTATGGATATCAAAGCAGGAATAATACCTGAAGTAATATTATCAGATATTCATAT
Organism: uncultured Campylobacteraceae bacterium; assembly: GCA_937138295.1. Taxonomy (GTDB): domain Bacteria; phylum Campylobacterota; class Campylobacteria; order Campylobacterales; family Arcobacteraceae; genus JALRJW01. Next base: position 85,182 of record CAKZOX010000155.1, on the reverse strand, counting down.
GCCAAAACTTGACGGTATAAAATTTGCAAAACTTTTAAATGAATTCAATATTGACGTTCCAATTATTTATATAACAGCTTATTCAGATAATGATGAATATATTTCTGAATCTATAAATTTAACAAATATTAAGGGAATTGTTGAAAAGCCAGTACTTGATATTGAATTACTTGCAAATAATATTAAATCTGTAATATTAGAGAATAAAAAAAACAATATTGAAAGAGAAACTTTTCTTATTTCAGCAAATGTAGATTTAAAAGGTAATATTACATTTATATCCAAAGCATATTGTGATATTAGTGAATATAGTAAAGAAGAAATTTATGGTAAAAATATTTCATTTTTAAAATCATATTTAGAAGATTCAGAAATATATACAAATAGTATGTTTTTTGAAGAGATTTTTTTCAAGTTAAAAGAACAAAAAACTGTAGAAACAGAAATAGAGTGCCTATCTAAAAGTGGATATAATTATTGGTTAGATGCTACAATACAAAAAACTTTTAATGCTAAGGGTGAACATTTAGGTTATGAGCTATTCGCTAAAGATATTAGTGCTAAAAAGTATCATGAATTAACTCTTAACCAAATCAACGATGAAAAAATAAAAGAGTTAGAACAAACTAAAGAAAAATTATCAATTTATAATGAAGAGCTTAATGCTCAAAATCAAGAGTTAGAAGAGACTCAGATAGAATTAGAAAAAACATTAAATAGTTTTGGTTCATTTTTTGATTATTCTCCAATTCCATACATAACTATAAATAAAAAACTTGAGTTAATTAACTTTAATAAATGTGCTCAAAACACATTTCATATAACACCTTATATGCCTCATACTTCAATACTTAAATATATGAACAAAAACTCTTTTTATGAGTTAATGAAATCAGATTTATTAAATGATAAGGATTCAGAAGAAATCTTGCTAGAAATGAGAATTTCTAAAAACGAGTATAGAAGATATAATGTTACAATTTTTAATAATCCTAACAATACTAATGAATATTTATTAACTTTTATTGATAGTGAAAAAGAGTTAATATACACAGAAATTATAGAAACTCAAGTTGAAGAACAACTAAAAGAAATAAATACTAAAGATTATCAACTAATGCAACAATCTAAAATGAACTCTATTGGAGAGTTAATAGGTAATATTTCTCATCAATGGAAACAACCATTAAGTCTTATTTCTGTGATTACGACAAGTATTTTATATCAAATGAAGCATGGTAATTATGATATAAATGAATTAGAAAATGAATTATTGACAATAGATGAACAAGTAAGATATTTAGCTGAAACTATAGACACTTTAAATAATATTAGAAAAAATGAAAAGCTTGCCATAAAAGTACCATTAAATGAGAAAATAAAAGATATTTGTAAACTTGCAGAAACAAAAATTAAAAATTCTAATATTAAGTTAGAGTATTATTTTTCTGAACCTGATCAAGAAATTAGATACTACAAAGGTGAACTTACGGAAGTTATTTTAAATATTGTAAATAATGCTAAAGATCAATTAGAAATTAAAAATGTCGAAAATCCTTTCATAAAAATATTTACTGAGTTTACAGATGAAACAGCTATTATAAGAATTAAAGATAATGCTGGAGGTATTCCTGGAGATATTATTTCAAAAATATTTGAACCATACTTTACAACAAAAGAAGAAAATAATGGTACTGGTTTAGGATTACATATGTGTTATAAGATTATTACAGAATCATTTGGAGGACACATAAGTGTTTCAAATATAGATGATGGATGTGAATTTAGAATTGAAATACCTAAAGTTGCTATTACAATAAATGATTAGATTTTCTAATCACCAAAGTTAGCAAAAGCTCCTTCAATACTTGGAACAGTTTTGTAATGGGTTTTTGTTAGTCTTACTCTTCTATTTTTTAAGTCACAAATAGCAATTCTAAAATTTGCTCCCATTTGTGGTTCTACAACACAGATTATTTTATCTTCAATTTGTCTTGTAGCATATATAGTACCTTGTAAAGATGTAAAATAATACTTTGGATAACTAAGTGGAGTTATTTCAACAATATCGATAGCTTCTTTATTATCTAAAGTTTCAACAATATCTTTTGCTTCATCATAAGTTTCAAAATGAATACACCAATCATCGAATATTTTATTAAAATTTTCTAAATCCTCATCTAAAAATCCACCAGCTAAAGACTGTAAAGCAAATATAGACACTAAAAACACCTTTCATTTCACACATTTTATATAAGTAATTTTAACATATATTTTATCAAGTCTTAATTTAGCTTAAATATTGATCTTTATTTATAACAACTTTGGGCAGTATTAAGTACAATTACACATGAAAGATATTTATAAAGGTTATTAATGAAGATAAGGGTGTATTACGAAGATACAGATGTTGGTGGTGTCGTTTACTATGCAAATTACTTGAAGTTTTGTGAAAGAGCAAGAAGTGAACTTTTTTTTCAAAGGGGAATGAGTCCACACAAAGATAATGAATTTTTTGTTGTTAAAGAAGTTCATGCTAATTATGTCAAATCAGCTGTATTTGGAGATCTATTGGATGTAAAATCTAAATTAACTGTAAAGAAATCTGCTTCTATTATTATGGAGCAAAAAATATATAGAGATGATGAATTGTTGTTTGAAGCTAGTTTTAAATTGGCTTATTTAAAAGATTATAAACCTTGTAAGATACCAAAAGAGCTATTTGATGTGTTTAATTAAAAATTTTATTAATAAGATATTTATTGTTTTAAGTTTATTTGTTTTTTCAACAACTTTATATTCAAATGAACTTTATATTTTACCTAAAGAAAAAAATGAAGCTTTAGAAAAAATTGAAAGTCTAATCAAAAACTCTAAAGAAGAAATACAAATAGCTGTATATAATTTTTCTCATAAAAAAATATCAAAACAATTAATAAAAGCTCATAAAAATGGAATAAATGTAAAAGTTTATTTTGACAGTGAAAAGATTAAAAAAGATGATGAACTATATAAAACTTTAGAAAAAAATGGAATAAAAACAATTATCATAAAAGATAAATTACATACAAAGTTAGCAATTTTTGATAGAAAAACAGTTTACTTTGGAAGTGCTAATTGGACTAAAAAATCCTTTAAAGAAAATTATGAGATTTTATATTTTACAGATGATAAAAAGATAGTTAAAACACTTTACAAGTTTTTATCCGATTTAAACTAAAAGTTCAGTATTATAGACAATATAAACAAAAATAAAAAATATTAAAGGAAAATAAATGTTAGAAATTTTCGTCATAGGGTATTGTATATATTTCTTAGTAAATATATATACCTCTTTTATGCAAATAGGGTATATTAAAAGTGCTAAAGAACTTCAACCAATCATATTAGAAGAAGATAAATACAAAGTAGCTGGAAACTATGCTATTGAGAAAGAAAAATTAGCTATATTTAGTACATTTTATGATTTTATAATATTCATGGCTTGGATAAGTTTTGGTTTAAGTGCTTTAGATAGTGTAGTTGCTACAGAATCAAGTATTTTAAAAGCAGTAATTTTTATAAATTTATTTATTGCTATAAATTGGATATTAACTTTACCATTTAGTATTTATCAAACTTTTAAATTAGATAAAAAATATGGTTTTTCAAATATGACTGCAAGTTTATATGTAAAAGATACTATTAAATCTTTAGCTTTATTTTTAATTTTTGGATCTATTGTAATCGCTGTAGTTGCATTTATAGTAGCAAACTTTTCAAATTGGTGGATATGGGGATTTGTATTTATTTTTGCAGTAATTATTTTAATAAATATGCTATATCCTGTAATTAGAGATAAAATGTTTGATAAATTTGAGAAATTAAAAGATAGCGAACTTGAAGCAAAAATAGAAAAACTTCTTGAAGAAGTAGGGTTTAAAAGCTCAGGGATATTTAGTGTAGATGCTTCAAAAAGAGATAATAGATTAAATGCTTATTTTGGTGGTTTAGGAAGTACAAAAAGAGTTGTATTATTTGATACTTTAGTTCAAAAACTTACACATAATGAATTATTAGCTGTATTAGGGCATGAATTAGGACACTTTAAAAATGGAGATATCTTAAAAAATATAGGTATTATGGGTGTAGTTATGTTTGTATTCTTTGCTATTTTTGGTAATTTACCAGATGAAATATTCTTAGGAGCAGGTATTAATAATGAAGCTTATGGAATTATTGCGATATTCTTATTGTTTTCTCCAATATTATCGTACTTTTTAATGCCAATTATTTCATTGATTTCAAGACATAATGAATATGCTGCTGATGAATTTGGTTCAAATTTACAATCAAAAGAAGATTTAGTAAATGCTTTATTAAAATTAGCAAATGAAAATAAATCATTTCCATTATCTCATCCTTTATATATATTCTTTTACTATTCACATCCACCTTTAGTGGAGAGATTTAAAGAGTTAGATTACAATGTATATAATCATGGAGATGAAGCTTTAAAAGCTAAGGATATTGAAAGAGAGTTAAAGCATGGAGTTTAACTCTTTGATTATTATCTTAATTATTGTTATTGTTTCATTTGGTTTTATTGTATTTACATTAAATATGCAAAAGAAAAAAAATGAAACACAACTTCAAAATCTAACTGATTTGTATGATGAAAAAATTCAGACATTAATTTTAGGTTTTGAGAATGAAAAAAAACATATTAAAGATAATTATGAAGAGAAAATAAAATCACTAAAAGAACTTTATGATTCAAAAGAAGAGAATTTTCAAGAAAAAATAGAACTTCTTGAAAATTCAAAACAAGAATTAAAATTAGAGTTTGAAAATCTTGCAAATAAGATTTTTGAAGAAAATCAAAAAAAATCTAATGTAAATTTAAATCAACTTTTATCTGGATTCAAAGGGCAACTTGAGGGTTTTAATAAAAGAGTTAATGATATTTATAATGATGAAACAAAACAAAGAAGTTCACTTTTAACAGAAATCAAAAACCTAAAAGAATTAAATAACCAAATAGCTCAAGATGCTATAAATCTTACAAAAGCATTAAAAGGTGATAATAAAACTCAAGGTGACTGGGGAGAAATGATATTATCATCAATCTTAGAACAAACAGGACTTAGAGAAGGTAAAGAGTATGATGTACAGGGTTCTTTTACAGATGAAAGTGGAAAAAGACTAAGACCTGATGTAATTGTTCATCTACCTTCAAATAAAGATATTATTATTGATTCAAAGGTTTCTTTAAAAGCTTACATGAATTATATGGCAAGTGAAGATACAACTTCAAAACAACTTGCTGCTAAAGAGTTAGTAAAATCTTTAAAAGCTCATATTAAAGGTCTAAGTGAAAAAAGATATGAAGATATTGAAGGTGTTCAGACTTTAGATTTTGTTTTACTTTTTGTACCTATTGAAGGTGCATTTTTACTTGCAACTAGTGAAGATGAGAATTTATTTAAAACAGCATTTGAAAGTAATATTATGTTAGTTTCAGCTTCAACATTATATGTTACTTTAAGAACAATTGAAAATGTATGGAGAAATGAGCATCAAAATGAAAATGCTCAACTAATAGCAAAAAAAGCGGCTGATTTATATGATAAGTTTTCAGGTTTTGTTAAAGATATGGATTTAATTGGAACTCATATCTCAAGAACTCAAAAATCATATGATGAAGCTATGAATAAATTAGCTCACGGTAAAGGTAATCTTCTTAGAAGAAGCGAAGAATTTATTGATTTAGGTGTAAAACCTAAGAAAAGATTAGAACAAAGAAATCTTTTAGAAGAGTAGTGCAATCAAGAAAAGGTAAATAAATGGAAACAGCAATTTTATTAGCAAACAATTTTTTAAATTTGTTAAATGAATTTTCTATTTATATACTTATTGGTTTATTTATTGCGGGTATTTTAAAACAAATTGTACCCGATGATTTTGTAATTAAGCATTTAGGGAAAGGAGATGTAAACTCTGTTGTAAAAGCAACAGTATTTGGTATTCCACTTCCTATATGCTCATGTTCTGTTATACCTTTGGCTCAGAGTCTTCGAAAAGAGGGTGCTAGTAAAGGTGCTGTTCAAAGCTTCTTAATATCAACTCCTATCACAGGTGTTGATTCTATTCTTGCAACTTTTTCGTTCTTTGGTTTAGTTTTCACTATTTATAGAGTTATTTCTTCAATAATTATAGCTATTGGTGTTGGTATTTTTCAAAATATATTTGAAAAAGAAGAACCTAAAAAAACTACTCTTCAATTTAATCCAAACACAAACAACAACTTTAAACAAACCCAAAATCTATCATTTGGAACAACACCACAAATTAAAAAAGATGAGTCAAGTAGTTGTTGTAGCTCTAATTCTTGTTGTGACTCTAAACCTAGTAACACAAAAAAGAGTTTTTCTTTTATGGGGGCTTTAAAATATGCCTATGTAACACTCTTTAAAGATATGGTTAAACCTTTGTTAGTAGGACTTATTTTAGGTGCTGTTTTTACTACTTTTGCGCCAAAAGAATATACAGAAATACTATTTGAAAATGAAATACTTACATATATAGTTGTTATGTTATTTGCTATGCCATTGTATGTTTGTGCTACAGCTTCTTTACCAATAGCAGCAGCTTTAGTTATGCAAGGAATGAGTGGTGGGGCAGCTTTTATATTTTTAACAGCAGGTCCTGCGACAAGTGCTATTACTATGAGTATAGTTTATAAAACACTTGGTAGGAAATCTTTAGTTATATATCTTACTTCAATTTTTGTTTTGACATTTCTTTTTGCTTTAGGGTTTGATATATTTTTTGGTGATTTAGATTTAGTTCAATTTATGAATCATGATGAAGAAAGTTCATTACTATCAAATATAGCAAGTTTAATAATGCTTGCTATGATGATTTTTTATTTACTTCCTAAAAAGTTTAAAAAGACTTAGATTATTTAGAATATATATTGCAATTATTGTACATATCATTCCAAATATAGTCGTAAATGTAATCTTTTCATCTAAAAATATAGATGACAAGATAAGTGCTGAAGATGGTACTAAAAAGATAAAAGAACTAACTTCATTTGTTCCTAATTTATTTATTCCAATAAAATAAATTGTTGTAGCATACACAGTTGCTAAAATAGTAATCACAAATAAATTAATCCAAAATACTGAATCAAATGTAAATAAGTTTTCATATAAAAGACTAGCATCTACATAAAAAATTGATATAAATAAACTACTTAAAATATATACATAAAAAGTAAATACCATAGGTGATGTTTCTGTATTTTTTGCACTAACAATAGTTAATATAGGCCAAAAAATAGATGCTAAAAGAAAATAGATATTTTCGATAGAAAAAATTTCATTTATATCAAAAGACCAGATATTTAACATAGTTAATACCCCAAAACCACCTAGTATTAATGCAAATGAGTGTTTTAAACTAATACTTTTTTTATTTAAAGCAGATAATATTAAATAAGTATTTATTGGTATTAAAGTAGTAACCAAAGCCCCACCAAAACCGGCTGTACCATGGTCAACTCCTAAGAAAAATACAATAGAATAAAGAACTAATGATATTGATGCAAATAAAACTAAAACTGATGTTTTTAGATCAATTTTAATTTTATGTCTCAAAAAAAGTATGATAGGAAACATGCAAATAAATGATATTCCCATTCTAAGTAGAATTAATTCATATTCATTTACATATGAACTTAAAAACTTTACATTAACCCATGAAGCACCCCAAAATATCATAGCAAAAACTATAAATATGTAAAATAGGGGTTTTGAGTTAATCATTTTATATCATTTAATAATAGTATATCTACGTAATCACCACTTTTAATATCACTGCTATTTTCATCTTGAATTAATAGAGCAGGTGAGTGTAAAAGGTTTGTTAAAATTGCACTTGTACCTTGTTTTTTACCTTCAAAGTTTATATTGTATTCGCCATTTTCATAGTAAACATTACAAGCTGTGAAAATAGTTTTTTTCATTTTCATTGGCCAATTTTGGTGAATTTTAGCTTTTACAATAGGTAAAGTTTGTTTTGAACCCCTAAATTTATAAATCATAGGCAATAAGTATAAAATTGCACAAACAGTAGAAGAATAAGCAAATCCAGGAAGTGCAATAATTACTTTTTCATCTTTTTTAGCTACTAAAATATGCATACCAGGTTTAATAGTTACACCGTGAAAAAGTACTTCACAATTAAGTTTATCTTTTATTACATCTTGAACAAAATCATAATCACCAACGCTAACTCCACCAGTTGTAACAACAATATCCGCCTTTTTTAAAGCTTCTTCAAACATATTTGTTATTGAATTAATATCATCTTTTACACAACCTAATTGAATTACATCTGCTCCATTTGTTTTTGCTAATGCTTCAACTGTAAGATGATTTGAACTTCTGATTTGAGCATCATTAGTTTGAGGTTCACCTAAATCTAATATTTCACTTCCAGTACTAGCTACTGCAACTGTTGGATTAACAAAAACTTCACACTGAACAATATTTAGTGAAGCCATAACTCCAATTTCTGCAAAAGAAACTATTGTTCCTTTTTTGATAAGTACTTCATCTTTTGAATAATTTTCACCAACATCTCTTTTTGCAAAACCAAATGGTACTTCTTTATTAATTATGATTTCATCACCATTTACTTCAACATTTTCAATTGGTATTAAAGTATCACTACCTTTAGGCATAAGTGAACCTGTAAAAGTTTTAATACAAGTTCCATTTTGTACTTCTGTTTCTACAACACTTCCAGCTGGATTTTTATCAACTATTTTTATTTTTCCATTTTTTAAATCTTCATGTTTGATAGCATATCCATCCATTCCTGAAGTTGGAAACTCAGGACTGTTATGGTCTGCAACTATGTCTTTTGCTAATACAAAACCAATTGCTTCACTAATAAATTTTTTTTGAGTTGATTGTTTAACTTCTATATTGTTAATAATTTCTTGTGATTGATTAAAGTTTATAAAATTTCTCATATTACTCCGTTTTCTTATAGTGCGTTTCTTAAAATAAAATCTTTATATTTATTTGCTGTGTTATAGCTAACTTCAGCCTCTTTTGCAACAGCGTACACTGTAATTCTTTTATTGTACATTCTCATTAAGTTTACTGCTGTTTCAATTTTTACTTTTGCTTGTTCTTGTCTAACCCTTGTTGCTTTGATAGTTGCTTTACTTTTTTTAGTTGTTAGACTTTTTTTATATTTTTCTTCTTCATGATGTAATCTTTTGAAAAGTTCTGCTTGACCATGTTCTTTACAAAGTTCTTGAAGAATTCTTAACTCATTTATTGATACTGTAATTCTTATAGTTTATCCTTGAGATACTAATTTACTTTTTGCTACTAAAATTTGTTCTAGTAACATATTTCCAAAACCTTCAGGTAAGTTGGGATTTTGTTGTTCTACACTTTCAATAATATTTTTTACTTGATCCATTGTCATGTTTACAGCATATGGTAATATAGACTGTGCAATTTGATCTCTAAACTGTTGTTCTTCTTCAATAGTCATTAAGTTTCTACTTTCCTTATTAGTTAGTGTGATATTATATTTAAAATAAATAAAAATAGAGTAAAAATATTTGAAAGTATAGTTTTGATATAATTCGCGAAAATATATATAGCAAGGTAGATAATTTGGTAGAGCTAAGTAAGAAAATTTCAAAAATGGTAGGTAAAACTAATGCTGAATACGGTCTTATTAAAGAAGGCGATAAAGTATTAGTTGGTTTTTCAGGGGGAAAAGATTCTTTAACTTTACTTCACTCTTTAAATCATTTAAAAAGAGTTGCTCCTTATGATTTTGAATTTAAAGCCGTAACAGTAACTTATGGAATGGGTGAACAAGTTGAATTCTTATCAAAACACTGTAAAGAACACGGAATTGAACATGAAATTGTAGATACTCAAATATTTGAGTTAGCTGGAGAAAAAATTAGAAAAAATTCTTCATTTTGTTCATTTTTTTCTAGAATGAGAAGAGGATATTTATATTCAACAGCTTTAGAACAAGGCTTTAACAAAGTTGCATTAGGACATCATTTAGATGATGCTATGGAATCATTTTTTATGAATCTATTTTACAATGGAACAATGAGAACAATGCCACCAATTTATGTTGCTGACAATGGTATTGAAGTAATAAGACCATTGATTTTCTGTAGAGAAAGACAACTTAGAGCATTCGCAGATGCAAATGAAATTAGCGTTATTGGTGATGAAGCTTGTCCTGGATTAAGATTTGATGTTAAAATGCCTCACGCTAGACAATCTACTAAAGAACTTCTTGCAAAATTAGAAGAAGATAATCCTCAAATTTTTGTATCTATGAAAGCTGCTTTTAGTAATATTCAACTACCAACTTTCTTTAAAGAAGAGCACTTAGATAGAATTAGAACTCAAGAGAAAGAAGAAGTTTAATGAAATTACTTGTTTCTTCTTGTTTATTAGGTGAAAATGTAAGATTTGATGGCTTAAATTCATCAATAGCATACAATAATAAATTAACTTTCTCTCAAAAAGAAATTTTCATGGATTTAATGTGTGAAAATGAAATTTATTCTTTTTGCCCTGAAGTAGAAGGTGGATTAAGTGTACCTAGAGTTCCTGCTCAAATTACAAGTTTTGAAAAACCATTTAGAGTTACAAATGAAAATCAAGAAGACGTAACTATTAATTTTTTACTTGGAGCAAAAAAGACATTAGACTTATGTTTGAATGAGGGAATTAAAGTTGCTTTATTAAAGTCAAAATCACCATCATGTGGTAATCTTGAGACTTATGATGGAACTTTTACGCAAAACCTTATAAAAAAGCCTGGAATGACAGCAAAACTTCTAATGGAAAATGGAATAGAAGTTTTTAATGAAACTCAACTAAAAGAATTAAGTAAATTTATAAAAAATTCAAAATAGTTTAGTTATTATCTATTACTTATAACTAGGATAATAACAATGAAAAAAACTATTTTGTTTAGCTCACTATTTTTATCATTACTACAAAGTAGTGATAAGATAGCTTTAAATGTTGGAAAAGACTTTAATGAAAACTTCTCATATGAATTTTCATATTCATATAATCACAATTTTAATTTTTTAGAATCTAACAATCTCTTTACTAGAACAGCATACACATATTTAGATAACGAAAATTTGAAAATATATGCTATTGATCCTATAGTCTTATCATATAATTTAATTGATAATGTAAGTTTAGAGTTAAGTATAGGTTTATCATATTTTAGTGATAAATATATTTCTGATAAAGAGTTTGGAATGCATTTTCAGTTCAAAGATACAGCATCTTTAGTTTGGGCTTATAATAAAAACATTGATATTCAAGCTTCTTTTACTCATTATTCTAACGGAAGCTTAAAAGATAAAAATGATGGAGTTAATCTTGCATCATTAGGTTTAGCATACAAATTTTAGTATTGCTAAGCTTTAATATCTAAAAGTGTGTCTAAAACAGCGTCCTTTGTTTTTATACCTTCTGCATTTGCTTCATATGATATAACTTCAGGGATTTGTGCCACATAAGAATTTAAAAAATCTGTAGATAAATTTGTTCCATTTGGAGCACTTGCTTCATTTAATGCTTCAACATTTTGAATAATAGCATTATTCATATCATTGTTTAAATTTGCAATTTGTGTTTGAGATGTTATCATTGCTGATAAATTATTTGATCCAATTGTCATGATAAATCCTTTCAATCTATATGTATTATTATAACTTAGAAAAGTTAACACAATCAAGTATCTTTCAATATTCTTTTGATATAATCTTTGAAATTTTTAAGGAACTTAAATGTTATTTTTGTTTAACAGAAACAGTCATTTTAATTTAGCAAATATTGTTACGTTTTTCAATATTGCTTCAGGAATGTTTGCAATTTATTATTTGACTCATCAAAACTTTTTTGCTGCAGCATTATTTGCTTGGTTAGCTGGAGGTTTTGATATTATTGATGGAAAAATAGCTAGAAAGTTTAACTTATCTACTCAATTTGGAATACAGTTAGATTCTTATGCTGATTTCTTATCATTCGTTATTGTTCCTACAATGTTTATTTACTTTGCTGTAATTGATACAAAAGAAGCATTTTTAAATATGCCTTTTGTAATATTTGTCTTTGTGTTTTATGTTATTTCTGGATTAAGAAGGCTTATTCAATTTAATATTGACTCACATGAAGGTGAAGTTGAAAAGTTCTTTACAGGAGTTCCTACACCATTAGGTGCAATACTATTATTTGTTGTTTACTTAATTTATTTAACAGGTTTTGTAAATGAATATTTTGTATTAATTCTTATGGCTGTAATTGGATTTTCTTTAAACTCTAAAATCAAAATTCCTCATTTATAAACATGAAGAAAGAAATTGTTTCTATAGATTTAGGCTCTAATTCATTTAGAGTTCTAAAATATGATTATGAAAACCACAAAATCATCTCTGAATATAATAAAATAGTTGGTACAGCTGATGGACTTATTGATACTGGATTAATTTCAAACCAAGCTATTAATAGAATAACAAATGCCATAGATGAATCAATCAAAATAGTAAAATATGACCCTTCAAAAGCTGTATGTATAACAACAGCTGCTATGAGAAAAGCAAAAAATAGTAATGAAGTATTAAAGATATTAAATGATAAATGCTCTACTAAGTTTAAAATTATAGATGGTAATGAAGAAGCAAGATTAACTCTTTTGGCTATTAAGTATGCTTTAATAAGAGAAAAAATTGATTCAGAGAATTTTATATTATTAGATATTGGTGGTGGTTCTACTGAACTTATTGTAAACACAAAAGATGAACACATAGCAAAAAGTTTTGATTTTGGTATTGTTACTATGTCACAAGATGTCTTGAAAAACAAAAATCTTGAAGCTAAACTAGAATTTAGAAAAAATGAAATATCTAAGTTTTTAAATGACAATAATATTGACCCAACAAAATATACTTTTATATCAACAGCTGGTACTCCAACAACTATTGCAGCAATAAAATTAGGCTTAGATATGGCATCTTATGATAGAGAAGTTATAAATGGTACAAAAGTTTATTATGATGATTTAGATTATTGCATTGATGTTATGAGAAACTGTACTACTGAAGAGTTAATTGAACTTGTAGGTAAAGGTAGAATTGAGTTTATTGAAATTGGTGTATTTATATTTAAATCTATATTCGAAGTTTTAAACAAAAATGAATCTATTGTATTTGATGATGGTTTAAGGGAAGGTATAGCTATAAATGAAAGCTTAAAAGTTAAGAAGATTTAATACTCTTCTTAACTCAAATTAGTTTTTACCGATTAATCTTTGGCTTTGTTCTTGTAGAATATTTGCTTGTGAAGCTACTAAATATCCTTGATTAGCAGTTACATTTGTTTTGTTGAAATCATTTGATTCGTTTACATAATTTGTTAATTCTTTTATACTATTTTGATTGTATAAATCTACTTGTTCTTGTAATGTCTGTCTAGCACTTGTTTCTAATCTATCTCCAAATGCATTAAATTGATCAATTGTATTTTGAATTAAATTTGCAGAACTTTCAACTTTTTGAGTTAACTGATCAACAGCTTGTGGTTGAGTTAAATCTGATGTATTGTAAGTATTAAATATGTCATTAGAAATCAAAGTTGTATCTGGTTTGTTGATATCAAAATTATCATTTTTAGTTGAAATACTAATTTGATTGTTTGATTCTTCATACATATCATTACTTAGTAATGCTTGACCATTGTATTTAGTTTGAAAAGCAATTTCATTAAATCTTTGTAATTCGTTATTAAGACTATTTTTTAATTCATTTGAATCTAAAATTTTACCATCTTCATTTTGAGCATCTTGAATATTTTGTTGAATTCTTTGTAAAATTGATTTTTGTTCTTCTAAACCATTTTCACTAATTTTAATTTGTGCAATACCGTCATTTAAATTTTGAACATTTAATGATAGTTCATCTCTTTTGGCATTGTATTCCTTAACATCAACGTTAAGACTCTCTTTTGCTGCAACTTCTGAAACTTTTTCAGGTGCATTATTTCTGTTTAATTGTAAGGGAGAAGTGTTATTATCTAGATTTTGTATATTTGTATTAATACTGTTTAATTCCATAATATCTCCTTATTTTTAACATTATATTTAACTTAAACTAAAACTATTCTTTATTTAAAATTATAATAATTATTTATTAACCGTGAATTAATATTAACTTTTATATAATCACGACTATTTAATAAAATTTATGGAGAATTATTATGAAAATGACTGGCGCAAAGATGGTGGTTGAAGCATTACATCAAGAAGGGGTAGAGACAGTATTTGGTTACCCTGGAGGCGCAATTATGAACGTCTACGATGAAATTTATAAACAAACAAATTTTAAACATATTCTGAATAGACACGAACAGTCTTCTATAATAGCAGCTGAAGGATACGCTAGAGCTACGGGTAAAACTGGAGTTGCAATCGTTACTTCTGGACCTGGATTTACAAATGCTGTAACAGGTTTAGCTGATGCATACATGGATTCAATTCCATTAGTTGTAATTTCTGGACAAGTTCCTACTACAATTATCGGAACAGATGGATTCCAAGAAATTGATGCAGTGGGTATTTCAAGACCATGTACTAAGCACAATTACTTAGTAAACAGAATCGAAGATTTACCTAAGATTTTAAAAGAAGCATTTCATATTGCCTCGACAGGAAGACCAGGACCTGTACACGTAGATATTCCAAAAGATATTACTGCTGAAGTAGCAGATTTTGAATATCCAAAAGAAGTTGATTTACCAACTTATAAGCCAACTGTTAATTACAATAAAAAGCAGTTAAAGAAAGCTATGAATGCTATAGCTAACGCTAAAAAACCTTTATTATACATTGGTGGTGGAGCAATTCTTTCTAACTGTGCTTATGAAATTAGAGAGTTAGCTGAAAAATTAAATATTCCAGCTGTTGAAACATTAATGGCAAGAGGTGTTATGGATGATAAAAATCCATTATTCTTCGGAATGTTAGGTATGCATGGAGAATATGCTGCGAATATGGCTGCATATGAAACAGATTTATTAATCTCATTAGGTGCAAGATTTGATGATAGAGTTACAGGTAGATTAGATGAATTTGCTTCTAAAGCTGAAGTAATTCATATTGATATTGACCCAACTTCTATTGCAAAATTAGTTAGACCTGATTATCCTATTGTTGGAGATTTAAAAGTTACTGTAAAAGCTATGCTTGAAGCATCAAATGATTTAGAAATCAATGATTTTACAAACTGGGTTGAACTTTTAAGAGATTATAGAGAGCAAGAGCCTTTAAGATTTATTGATTCAGATACAGTTATTAAACCACAATGGGCTGTAAAAAGAATAGGTGAACTTTTAGATGATAAAGCAATAATTTCAACTGATGTTGGTCAACACCAAATGTGGGCTGCGCAGTTCTATCCATTTAGTTTCCCAAGACAATGGTGTACTTCTGGTGGTTTAGGAACTATGGGGTTTGGATTACCTGCTGCTATGGGTGTTGCTAAAGCTTTAGAAGATACTGATAAAGTTTCTGTAAACATTACAGGTGATGGTTCAATTTTAATGAACATTCAAGAATTAACAACATGTGTTGAATATAATATTCCTGTAATCAATGTTATTTTAAATAATAACTACCTTGGAATGGTTAGACAATGGCAAACAATGTTCTATGAAAATAGATTATCAGAAACTGATTTATCTTCTCAACCTGACTTTGTAAAGTTAGTTGAAGCATTTGGTGGATTAGGATATAGAGTATCAACAAAAGAAGAGTTTGATGCAGCTATCAAAGATGCTGTTGAAAAGAAAAAACCAGCAATGATTGATGTAGTTGTTGCAAGAAATGAAGATGTATTACCAATGGTTCCAAATGGTCATGCATTAAATGAAATGACATTATTAACAGGAGGGGACAATGAATAATTTCAACCATTACTACGATAGCGAAACTACAAGACAGGTAATTTCTGTAATTGTAATGAATGAACACAATGTTTTATCTAGAATTGTTGGATTGTTCTCTGCTAGAGGTTATAATATTGATTCATTAACTGTTGCACCAATTGAAGGTAGTCAATATTCAAGAATGACTATTGTTACAACAGGTGAGCAAAGAGTTATTGATCAAATTGTTAAACAATTAAATAAATTAATTCCAGTATTAAAAGTAAATGAACACAAAAATGTTATTGAAAAAGATACTGTTTTAATGAAGTTCTCTGTTGATAATAACTTATCAGATATTGATGTTATTACAAGAGCATATCATGGTTCTATTCAAAATGTAACTGATGATACAATTGTAGTAGCTGCAACTGATTCTAGTCATAGAATTATGAACTTTATTAAAGTTATGCAAAAATTCAATCCACTTGAAGTTGTTAGAAGTGGTATTGTTGCAATGGAAAGATAAAAAGATTTAAATCTTTTTATCTTCACTTTTACACATACACAAGGAAACACTATGAAACTATCTTCAATCTTTGAACATACTAATATATCTTGTGAAAGTGACTTAGAAATAAGTGGACTAAATACTCTTATTGATTCATCTAAAAATGAATTAACTTTCCTTCAAAATAAAAAATATTTAAAAGATTTAAAAGAAACAAAAGCTGGTGCTGTTTTAGTTAATGAAGAATTTAAAAATGATGTACCTGATGGTTGTATCGCAATTGTTTGTGATGAACCTTATATTGAGTTAGCACATATTTCTAAATTATTTGCTCCTGAAATTATCGAAACTTCTGGTGATGAAGCTATTGTAGGAGATGGCTCTAAAGTTATGCCAAATGTTTATTTAGGATTTAATTCTAAAATTGGTAAAAATTGTAATATCATGGCTGGTGCTTTTATTGGTGATAATGTTACAATAGGGGATAATACTACGATATATCCAAATGTAACAGTTTACAGAGATTGTAATATAGGTAATGACTGTATTATCCATGCAGGAACTGTTATAGGTAGTGATGGTTTTGGTTTTGCAAATACAAAAGATGGAAAATATATCAAAATATATCAAAATGGAAATGTAGAAATTGGAAATGATGTAGAAATAGGTGCAAATTGTACAATTGATAGAGCAGTATTTAAATCTACTATTATAAAAGATGGTGCAAGATTGGATAACTTAGTACATATTGGACATAATTGTATTATAGGTAACGGTTCAATTTTAGTTTCTCAAGTTGGTTTATCTGGGTCTACTGTTTTAAATGAGTATGTAGTTATGGGTGGACAATCAGGAACAGCTGGACATCTAGAAATTGCTCCTTTTACAACAATTGCAGCTCGTGGTGGTGTTACTAAAAATATTAGTGAACCAAAAAAGTCTTGGGCAGGTTTTCCTTTAATGGATCACAGAGAGTGGCTTAAACTTCAAGGAAGAGTAGCAAAACTACTAAAATAAAGGGTCTCCAATAGCTAAAAAAATTATATCAACAATAATAGTATTTATTCTAGCTTATTTACAAATATCTTTAATAATTCAAGATTCTTCAATAGTAGGAAAATTAGGCGCTAATTTTTCTTTGGCTTTACTGAATTATTTTGGATATTTTGCATATGTATTTTTACTATTCTTTTTATATCCAATTTATCAAGTAGTATTTAAAAAAGCTGATATTGTAAATATTTCTATTTCGATGTTAGTATTAACCTTATTTGTTTTTTCATCTTTAATATTACAATCTTTAGTTAGTGATTATGGTGAAATCGGAAATATTTTAGTTGCTGATTTAGGGCCATACATAGGTAATGCTGGATTATTTATTTTTGTTTTAATAGGTTATGCAATCTGTGCATTAATCTTTGTTGATAACAATGAAGTTAAAATGCCTGTATTAAGGCTTCCTAATCTAAAACCAAATGTAAAAAATCCATTTTCTAAAATAGATAATGAAACTAATAAAACAAATGTTAAAAGAGCTGTAGTTAAACC
This sequence comes from uncultured Campylobacteraceae bacterium, assembly GCA_937138295.1. GTDB lineage: Bacteria > Campylobacterota > Campylobacteria > Campylobacterales > Arcobacteraceae > JALRJW01. The sequence goes on along the minus strand of CAKZOX010000155.1, from coordinate 67,137 downwards.
TGCATCTATAAAAAAAGAACCTCAAGTTAAAGTTAAAGAAGAGGGTGACACAGCTGAAATAATCATTGAAGAAATAAAAGAAAATGAACCTTCAACTGAAGAAATTAATTCACTTTTTGATATTCAAAATCAAACAGAAGAAGTAGTAATTGAAGAAATAAAAGAAGAAAAGCCCGCTAGTGAATCTCATAGTAATATTATTGTAGATGAATTAGAAGAAAATAAAAAGCTTTTAGATGAAATTGAATTGGGTGATACAGAAAAACCTAAAGATTTTATTTTACCACCTACAAAATTCTTTCAAGAAGGTCCTAAAGATAAAAAATCTAAGGTATCAGAAAGTTTTATAGATAAAAAAATTGAAGATTTACTTGATAAATTATCAATGTTTAAAATTGATGGTGATGTAGTAAGAACTTATACAGGTCCTGTTGTTACAACTTTTGAGTTTAAACCAGCTCCAAATGTAAAAGTTTCTAAGATTTTAAATCTACAAGATGATTTAGCTATGGCTTTAAAAGCTCAAACAATTAGAATTCAAGCTCCAATTCCTGGTAAAGATGTAGTGGGAATTGAAGTTCCAAATGATGATGTACAAACTATTTATTTAAAAGAGATGCTTGATAGTGAATTATTTCAAAATGCAAAATCACCACTAACTATTATTTTAGGTAAAGATATAGTTGGTAAACCTTTTATTACTGATTTGAAAAAATTACCTCACTTACTTATTGCAGGTACAACTGGTTCAGGTAAATCAGTTGGTATAAATTCTATGATTTTGTCTTTATTATATAAGAACTCTCCAGATAACTTAAAATTAGTTATGATTGATCCTAAAATGCTAGAGTTTTCTATGTATAATGATATTCCTCATCTTCTAACACCTGTGATTACTAAAGCAGGTGATGCTATTAATGCATTATCAAATATGGTTGCAGAAATGGAGAGAAGATACACATTAATGTCTCAAACGAAAACTAAAAACATTGAAAACTACAATGAAAAAGCAAAAAAAGAAGGTTATGAACCATTCCCTTATATTGTAGTAGTTATTGATGAGTTAGCTGACCTAATGATGACAAGTGGTAAAGATGTTGAATACTCAATTGCAAGACTTGCTCAAATGGCAAGGGCTTCAGGTATTCACTTAATCGTTGCAACACAAAGACCTTCAGTTGATGTAGTAACTGGATTAATCAAAGCAAATTTACCTAGTAGATTATCATATAAAGTAGGACAAAAAGTTGATTCTAAAATTATTTTAGATTCAATGGGTGCTGAATCACTTTTAGGACGAGGAGATATGTTATTTACACCTCCTGGAATGTCAGGACTTGTTAGAATACATGCACCTTGGTCAAGTGAAGATGAAATTGAAAAAGTAGTAGATTTCTTAAAAGATCAAAGAGAAGTTCAATATGATATGAACTTTATAAAAGATAAATCAGTTAGTTCTAGTGATGATACTTCAGTTCTTGATGTAAATGATTTAGATGAATTATATGAAGATGCAAAAATGATTGTATTAAATGAAAAGAAAACTTCTATTTCTTATATTCAAAGAAAACTAAGAATTGGTTATAACAGAGCTGCTACAATTGTTGAGCAATTAGAACATACAGGTGTTTTATCTGAAGCTAATACAAAAGGTAATAGAGAAATTCTTATATAGTTATTTTAAGGGTTATGTAAGTAAAAATTGAAGAATTTATTAATATTTAATATGTTATAATTTATAAATTACATTAAGGAGTTTGTTATGAATACAAGTATTGTAGGAAGACATTTAGATTTAACAGAGCCAATTAAAGATTATATCAATAGCTCAATAGAAATATTCAAAAAATATAATTTAGACATTATTTCAGTTAACGCGATCATCGATCAAGAAGAGAAACATGGTAAAAAAGCTTTTTCTTTTGAATTTACATTAAACATTGCTCATTTAGACACTGTTGTTGTTAAACAAAAAGATAAAGATTTATATTCTGCAATTGATATTGCAGTAGATAGAGTTTCAAAAGTTTTAAGAAGACATCATGATAAGATTTCTGGGCATAAAGCTACGAAATTAACTGAAGTTGAATTAAAAGTTATTGAAGATGAAATTGCAAATGAATTAGACAGATTAGACAATGAAATTGAACCAGCAAGATTACAATCTTACAAACCAATGGATATTGAAGAAGCTCTAAATGATTTAAAATCTTCTGATGCTGCATTTAAAGTATTTTATGACAAAGATGATAACATGAGAGTACTTTACAGAAAAAGTGAAGAAGGAAAATTTGGTTTATACTAATAAACCCTTTTAAACTCGCAAAAAGGTATCAACATTTTGTTGATACCTTTTTTTTATTTAAAAATTAAGGTAATATAACACTTATGAATGAAGAATTACTAAAAATAGCCCTAATTGGGCAACCTAATGTTGGAAAATCATCTCTATTTAATAGAATTGCTAAAGAAAAAATTGCAATTGTATCTGATTTAGCAGGAACAACTAGAGATATTAAAAAACAAGTTATTGAAGTTTTAGACAAAAAAGCTTTAATGTTAGATACTGGTGGAATTGATGAAACTAATGATTTAATCTTTTCTCATGTAAAAAGAAAAGCTATTGAAACTGCTAAAGAGGCTGATATAATACTTTTTATGGTAGATGGAAAGAAAATTCCTGATGATAAAGATAAAGAACTATTTTATGAGCTTCAAGCTTTAAATAAAGAGCTTGCTTTAGTTATTAATAAAATTGATAATGATAAAGAAAAAGAAAGAGTTTGGGACTTTTACGAATTTGGTATTAATGATGAAGATATGTTTGGTATTTCTGTTTCTCACAACAGAGGTACTAAAACTTTATTTGAATGGCTTTATAATAAACTACCAGAAAACCCTGAAACAATTAATGTAAATGAAGTAGTTGATGATGAAGATGAGTTTGCATTTGATGATGAAGATTTAGAATCAATTGATGAAAACTTTGACAACAACGATGAAATCAATATTGCTATAATTGGTAGGGTAAATGTTGGAAAATCTTCTACTTTAAATGCATTATTAGGTGAAGAAAGATCAGTCGTTTCAAGTGTAGCAGGTACTACAATTGACCCTGTTGATGAAACAGTGGAATTAAATGATAAAATGGTAACTTTTGTTGACACAGCAGGTCTTAGAAGAAAAGGTAAAATTGAGGGTATTGAAAAATATGCTTTAATGAGAACTAGAAATATGCTTGCAAAAGCAAATGTAGCATTACTTGTTCTTGATGCATCTGATACTTTAACAGAACTTGATGAAAAAATTGCTGGACTTGTTGATGAGTTTGGACTAGCAACTATTATTGTTTTAAATAAATGGGATGAAAATCAAGATACTTTTGATAAGTTTGAAGAAGAAATTAGAAGAAGATTTAGATTTTTATATTTTGCACCTATTATTGCTACATCTGCAAAAACAGGAAGAAGTATTGATAGGCTAAAAAACAAAATCTTTGAAGTGTTTGAAAACTATACTCAAAGAATTCCAACTTCTAAATTAAATAAAGTAATTGAGGAAGCAACTATAAGACATGCATTACCAAGTCCAAATGGTGCTTATTTAAGAATATATTATGCAACTCAATTTCAAAATAAACCTCCTAGAATTGCCTTAATTATGAATAAACCTAATTTATTGCATTTCTCTTACAAAAGATATTTAATAAATTATCTAAGGGAAAACTTTAACTTTGAAGGTACTCCTATACATATTATTTCTAGAGGAAAAAGAGATAATCTAGTTGATGAAGAGGAATTAGATAAAATTTAAACTCAAGGCTTTTTGATGAGTGATATTAAAAACAACATTTTTGCAGGTATTACTGCAGCTGTTGTTGCTTTACCACTAGCACTTGCATTTGGTGTTGCAAGTGGTGCTGGAGCAATAGCAGGACTTTATGGTGCTATTATATTAGGTTTTTTTGCAGCTGTATTTGGAGGTACAAAAACCCAAATATCTGGTCCAACAGGTCCTATGACTGTAGTAACAGCTTCAGCATTTGTAGCTTTTCCTGGCGATATTAACTCAGTAATGTTCGTAATATTTCTCGCAGGTCTTATTCAAATATCATTTGCTATGGTAAACTTGGGTAGATGGATAAAGTATATTCCTTATCCTGTGATTTCAGGTTTTATGAGTGGTGTTGGTATTATTATTATCATTCTTCAAATCAACCCATTTTTAGGTGTTGAGAGCTATGGAAAAATATTATTTACACTTTCTAAAATACCTGAAACTATTTCTATGGCCAATATTCAGGCATTTACTATTGCTTCAATTACATTAGCAATAATGTTTTTTACACCTAAAAAAGTTTCAAAAATCGTACCTAGTGCTTTAATTGCATTAGTTGCGGTTACACTTTTCTCATATTATGCACAATATGACGTGAAAACTATAGGTGAAATTCCTATGGGATTTCCTGATTTTAATCTTCCTTTTTCTTTTGATTTAATGCAAGCTGATACTATTATAATGTTATCAATTACATTAGCATTATTAGGTTCAATTGATTCACTTCTAACTTCATTAGTCGCTGATTCAATTACAAAGACAAAACATAACTCAAATAAAGAGCTTTATGGTCAAGGTATTGGTAATGCTGTTTGTTCATTCTTTGGGGCAATTCCTGGTGCTGGTGCTACAATGAGAACGGTTATAAACATAAATAGCGGTGGAACAAATATGATATCAGGTATTGTTCATTCAATTACCCTTTTGCTTATTGTATTAGTTTTAGCTCCATTTGCACAACATATTCCTCTACCTGTTTTAGCTGGTATTTTAGTAAAAGTTGGATTAGAAATATTAGACTATAGATTTTTTAAAATAATCGGTAAAATCAATAAAAATGAACTTGTTATTATGATGACAGTTTTATTATTAACTGTATTTGTTGATTTAATAATGGCTGTTGGTGCGGGTATTACAATCGCTTCAATTTTAGCTGTATATCAGTTATCTAAAAATACTAGAATCAAAACAAAACCTAAGAGTTCTACATTTGATATTGAAATTGATAACATAGATATTGAAGTTATTAGAATTGATGGTTCATTATTCTTTGGAACAATTTCTATGCTTGAAGAAAAACTAGATAATATAGCTACTAGAAAATATGTGATTTTTGATTGTAAAAAGGTTACATTTTTAGATTTATCAGCACTTTTAACTCTTCAAGAGATTATTGAAAAACTTCACGAGAGAAATATAAAAGTAATTTTAGTTATGAAATATAGACATAAAAGAAAATTACAAAATATTCAAAATAAAGTGAACTTTCCAAATGTAAAAATTTACAATAACATAGATGATGCTGTAAATAGAGTTCAAGAAAAAAATTATGACAATGCAAAAAATATATCTTCTAAGTAATAAATCTTATGAAGATATTGAAAATATTGAAGTTTTTGATATATCTTATATTAATCAAAATATAGATTTTTCACTATATGATGCACTAATATTCACATCTAAAAATGCTATTTATGCTGTAGATAGTTTTAATAATGATTGGAAAAATATTCCTTCATATGCTATTGCAAAAAAAACTGCAAATGAATTAGAAAAATTAAATAGTAATTTAGTTTTTACAGGTCTAAAGTCACATGGTAATGATTTTGCCCAAGAACTTATTCCTCTTTTAAAAGATAAAAGAGTTCTATATCTAAGAGCTAAAAAAACTGTTTCAAAACTAGTTGAAATATTAAAAAATAATAATATTGATATTCAAGAGAAAGTAGTTTATGAAACTGTTTGTAAAAAATCTATGGAGAATTATAATTTTAAAGAGAATTCAATATTTATATTCACTTCTCCTTCAAGTTACAATTGTTTTTTAAAAAACTTTAAATGGAACAAAAGTTTTATAGCAATTGCTATAGGAAAAACTACTGCTAAAGAGTTTCATGAAAATACAAAATATTTTGTAAGTGAAGAAACTTCAATTGAAGCTTGTATTAAACTGGCTAAATCTATCCAATAATTGGCACTTTTTTAATCTTTTATTATAGGTTATTTAGATAAAATCTTGAATATTATCTGAATAGTTCGGGATTTCCATTGTTGAGGGTCCGATAATTTATTTTTTCATGTAATGTAGTGAACATTGTGTGCAGCTTTTCATCGCGTTTTAGCTCCTAATATATTCCTCTTATATGATGTTATTGGCTTTTAGGGCCATTTTGATGGTTAACGGCTATTTGGAGATATATTATTATAATGATTTTAAAGGAATTACAGTGAATATATTAATACTTGGAAGTGGTGGTAGAGAGTACTCTATTGGTTTAGCAATATCGAAAGAAAATGCTCACGATCTATTTTTTATGCCTGGAAATGGTGCTACAAATAAATTAGGTACAAATATTAATATTAAAGATTACAATGAACTAGCTGTTTGGGCTAAAGATAATTCTATTGACTTGACTATTGTAGGTCCTGAAGCTCCATTAGTAGATGGTGTTGTTGATATTTTTAAAGAACATGGTTTAACAATTTTCGGACCAAGTGCAGCAGCTGCACAACTTGAAGGTTCTAAAGTTTACATGAAAAACATTTTAAAGAAATACAATATACCAACAGCAGCGTTTATAGAAACTACAAATGAAAAAGAGGCTCATGGTTTTATTGATACTATGAGTGAACCTATTGTAGTTAAAGCAGATGGTTTATGTGCAGGTAAAGGTGTAATTATTGCTCAAAGTAAAGATGAAGCAAAACAAGCTGCATCTGATATGTTAAGTGGTTCTTCATTTGGTGATGCTGGAACTTCTATTGTAGTTGAAGAGTTTTTAGATGGTTATGAATTGTCAATTTTTGCTATTTGTGATGGTGATAACTATAAAGTATTACCAGCAGCACAAGACCACAAAAGAGTAGGGGATGGAGATACAGGACCAAACACAGGTGGTATGGGTGCATATGCTCCAACTCCTTTAGTAAATGATGACATTTATCAAAAAGTAGAAGATAGAGTAATTAAGCCTACTTTAGAAGGAATGAAAAAAGAAGGTGCACCTTTTGAAGGTGTGTTATTTATCGGTGTTATGGTTGTAAAAGGTGAACCAATTATTTTAGAATATAATGTAAGATTTGGTGATCCTGAGTGTGAAATTTTAATGCCATTATTAGAGACTCCTGTTAGTGAACTTTTCTATAAAGGTGCAACTAAACAACTTGATAAATTAGATATAAAAATCAAAGAAGAATTTGGAGTAGGTGTTGTAATGGCGTCTAAAGATTATCCATATTCTTCAACACCACCTGCTGAAATTATTGTTGATGAAATCAACGATGAAGATTTAGCTGCTAATTCTCATATTTCTTTTGCAGGTGTTACATTAGATGATGATAAACTAATGGCAACAGGTGGAAGAGTTTTAGTTTGTGTAGGTTTTGGTAAATCTATTAAAGAAGCAAGAGATAGAGCTTATGCACTTTGTGGACAAGTTCATTTTGCTGGTAAAAAATGTAGATCTGATATAGCATACCAAGCATTAAGGTAGTTTCATGTCAAATGATAATGATTTACAATTAGCAAGTCATAGTAAAAGAGCACTTGCTTTTGTAATTGATGATTTAATTGTAACTTTTATAATTATAGTGATATTTTGGGATGCATTAACTAATGCTAGTACAGATACTAACAGTATGATGTACTTAATGAAAGTAGAATTAGTAATGCCTTTATTATTATTGAAATTTGCTTATCAAGCAGTTTTTGTCTGGTACTATGGTCAAACTGTTGGTAAAATGATTATGAAAATAAGAGTTATTGATAGTGAAAACTGGGGTAGAGTTTCAATTGTATCTGCATTATTTAGATCAGTTGGAAGAATTGTTTCAGAAATGTTCTTTTATATTGGATTTGCAATAGGGTTTTTCAACGAAGGTAGAAAAACATTCCATGATTTTGCTGGAAAGACGTTGGTAGTTAATGCTTAAATATACTATCTCGTCTCTTTTATTAGCTGCAACAATATTAAATGCAAATACTAAAAAAGAGCAGAATCAAGAATTCCAAATTTTAGCTAATAATATTGATACTAAAACTAATATAATTACAGCAACAGGAGAGGTTGTCGCTTATTCAAGTGATTATTACTTAGTTGCTGATAAAATCATATACAATAAAGAAAAGAATGAAATAGAGCTTTTTGATAATGTAATGATTGTTAAAAACAATACTTTGCAAACTCAATCTGAATATGCAAAATTAAATATCAAAACAAATGATATCTATCAAAATCCCACTGTGTTATTTGATAAAAGTACTAATATTTGGCTAAATGCAAATGTTACTAACAAAAAAGAAAATATTGTAGATTTAAATGCTACTACAATTTCATCTTGTAACTGTTTAGAGCCATTTTGGTCAATCAAGTCTTCAAGTGCTGATTATAACACTGAAGACAAGTGGTTAAATACTTATAATACTAGACTTTATATCAAAGATATTCCTATAATTTACACACCATATTTAGGTTTTTCTACTGATACAACTAGAAGAACTGGTTTACTTTATCCTTCAGTTGGATATTCTGAAAATGAAGGTTTATTTTATTCTCAACCAATTTATTTTGCCCCTGCAGATAACTATGATTTAGAATTTGTTCCTCAAATAAGAACAACTAGAGGTGCTGGTATTTATGTTTATTATAGACATGCAGATTCACCTTACTCATTTTTAAATTTTCAAACGGGTATTTTTAAAGAAAAAAGTTCTTATTTAGATAAAAACAACTTAAAAAATGATAAGCATTTTGGTTGGAATTTAAACTACACTAGAACAAAATTATTCTCATCTGGAGATTATCAAGATGGTTTATATTTAGATATAAACTCTTTAAATGATGTAGAGTACATTACCCTTGAAAGAGATGAAGAAACTGTTTCAACAGATCAAAAGATAGAGTCAAAATTAAACTATTTCTTCAATACAAATAATTACTACTATGGTTTATATGGTAAATATTATATCGATACAAGTAAATCTTCTAATGATGATACATTACAAGAGTTACCTCAATTACAAGTTCATAAATATGTTAATGAAACTTTTTTAGATAACTTAACTTATAGTTATGATTTACAGTTCAAAAACTATGAAAGAGATGAGGGAATTAAAGCAACTATCTATGATATGTCAATTCCTGTAACTTATTCTAAAAATATATTTGATGATTATCTATATTTCACTGTTAGAAATAATACAATTTTTAGTAAGTATGTATATGATAATAGTACTTTAAATATTGAAGATGGTGGTTTAATTCAAAATGAAACTACAGTTGGAATTGGAACAAATTTAGTTAAACCCTATGAGAACTATTTACATACAGTATCTTTTGATGCTTCATATTTTTATCCAAAGTTAACCCATAAAAGTGGTGATTTATATAAAGTTACTACTACAGATGGGTCAGCTTTAGAAAATGAACTATCTTCATTTCCTGTGACTCAAACAGATAAAAATATTACTTTAAAATTAAATCAATCTTTATTTGATAGAGATGATTTAAAAGAAATTGTAAATCACTCATTATCTCAATCAATTATCTATAATAGCTTAGATGAAGCTACATTTGATAATTTAGTAAACTATACAAAAATTAATTTTGAAAATGGTTTTATATCTGATAAAGTGACTTACAATTTCCAAGATGATAAATTTATAGAAAATAGCTTAACTGTAAACTACACAATAAATGATTTTGAAATGAATTTTAATTACTATAATTCAAAAGATACTGAAAATTCAGGTAAAGAAGATTTAGAATCATATAAAGCATCTATTGCTTATAAATTTAACAAAAAATATAAACTTGGTTATTACACAAATTATAATTTAAAAGAAGATATGAAAAGTAAAGAGGGTATTAATTTTGTAATAAATGAAAATTGTTGGAGTTTTGATGTTAAGTTAGAAAAAGAGTACATCCCTACAACTACATCAACAAATACAACAGATGCAATTGAACAAAATATAATATATTTCCAACTTCAATTAAAACCACTTGGTGGTGTTAAACAAAAATATGTTTCTCAATAATAGGATTATAAATGACTGAAGAACCATCAAAAAGTAATATATTTTTTAAAAACAGAGAAGTAGCTGCTTACAGACTTTTAGATATTCTTCCTATTAGAAGAATGAAGCTTGAAGAGTGGATTATTATTTCTAGTTCTTTAGGTGGATATCATATTGCAAAAATTATTGCTGATACATTAAACGCACCTTTAGATATTTTATTAACTGGAGTTATCAATGCTCCTTTGAATGATGAATGTGAAATTGCAATTGTAACAGAGCATGAAGAAGTAGTTATTCATGAAGAACTTGTAAAAGCTTTTGAAATTGATTTGGATTATATTTATGCTGAATCAAAAGAAGTTTATGAAAATGATATTTTAGAAAATATGCATCTTTTAAGGGATGGTCAAAATATTATTGATTTAAAAGATAAAAATGTATTAATAGTTGATGAGGGTATAAATACTGGATTAACTATGATGGCTTGTATTAAAACAGCTGTAAACTTAAAAGCAAAGTCAGTTACAGTTGCAACGCCTATTCTTCCATCTACTTCAATTCCTGCAATAGAATCTATTGCAGATGATTTATATTATGTTAAAAAAATAGACCACTTTATAGCTATTAATTTTTATTATGATATATTAGAGGAAGTAAAAATTGAAGATATTGAAATTAAAAAAGGATAAAACAAATATGTCAACAACATGTGAATTTGAATTAAATGAAAAAATTGAATCGTTTGAATTTAATAAAGTAGCAAAACAAGCAAATGGTTCTGTTTTAGCAAAACAGGGTAATGCTGTAATATTAGCAACAGTAGTAAGTGAATTTGATAATCCAGTTTCTGAGGACTTTACTCCATTAACTGTTCAATACGTAGAAAAAACTTATGCAGCAGCAAAATTACCAGGTGGTTTTATTAAAAGAGAAGCAAAGCCAAGTGAATTTGAAACTTTAACATCTAGAATTATTGATAGAAGTATCAGACCTTTATTTCCTAAAGGATATGTTTATCCTACAACTGTAACTGTGATGGTTTTAAGTGCTGATAAAGATGTTGATTTACAAGTTTTAGCCTTAAATGCAGCAAATGCAGCATTATTTACTTCAAATCTTCCAATTAAAAAATCTGTAAGTGGTGTTAGAGTTGGTAAAATTGATGGTGAGTATGTAACTAACCCAACAACTGAACAAATGATGAATTCTACTTTAGATTTATTTATTGCTGGATCTAAAGAAGAACTTCTTATGATTGAAATGAAGTCAATTGCAACTGAAGATATGGTTGAAGTTGATATTGAAGCATTTACAAAAGTTCACAATGCAAATGAATTTGATGAAGAAGCTTTAGTTGAAGCGATCGCTTTTGCACAAGAATCTTTAAAACAAACTAATGAAGCTTATGAAAATGGATTTGAATCTGCTTGTAAAGAAATGGCTCAAATAGAATTAGTTGAATTTGAAATTGATGAATCTGTTATCACTTATGTAAGAGAAAAATATTCTGAAGATATTAAAGAGGCATTAAAAAGTTTAGCTAAAAGTGAAAGAGCTACTCAATTAAAAGATTTAGCTAAAGTAATTGCTGAAGATGACCATTGTACAGAATATGAAATTGAATTCTCTACAATTTATGATGCTGTAAGTATTATCAAAAAAGAACAAGTTAGAGCTATGATTGTTAATGATTCAGTTAGAGCAGATGGAAGAGGTTTAAAAGATGTTAGACCAATTTCTATTGAAACTAATATTTTACCATCAGCACATTCATCTTGTTTATTTACAAGAGGTGAAACTCAAGCTTTAGTTGTGGGTACTCTAGCAGGTGCTAAAGATGGTCAAATGTATGAAGTTTTAACAGATAGAGGAACTTCAATGGAAAACTTTATGGTTCATTATAACTTTCCAGGTTTTTCTGTAGGTGAAGCTAAACCTATGTTTGGTGTAGGAAGAAGAGAATTAGGACATGGAAATCTTGCTAAAAAAGCATTAGAAGCTACTATTGATAACGATTATAATGATACGGTTAGATTAGTTTCAGAAATCTTAGAGTCAAATGGATCTTCATCTATGGCTACAGTTTGTGGTGGTTCATTAGCTTTAAAAGCAGCAGGTGTTCCTGTTTCAGGTTTAGTTGCTGGAGTTGCAATGGGTATGGTTGTTGAAGATGGTAAACACTGTATTTTAACTGATATTATGGGATTAGAAGACCATGATGGTGATATGGATTTTAAAGTAGCTGGTACTAAAGATGGTATTACTGCAATGCAAATGGATATTAAACTTGGTGGAATCGAGTTATCTGTATTAAAAGAAGCTTTACAGCAAGCAAAAGAGGGTAGAACTCATATCTTAGGATTAATGGAAGAAGCAGCAACTGATATAGTTCCAAGTGATGCATTACCATTAATTGAGCAGTTTAGTATTGATCCTTCAAGGGTATTAGCAGTAATTGGTAAAGCTGGTTCAACTATTAAAGAAATTATTGAAAAATTCTCTGTTTCTATTGACTTAGATAGAGATTCAGGAAATGTAAAAGTTAGTGGTAAAGATAAACAAAAAGTTTTAGATGCTTGTGAGCATATTAAATCAATTTCTAATAATTCAAATAGAGAATCAAAAGAAGTAAATTTTGAAAAACTTTATACAGTAGAAGAAGAATTAAAAGGTAAAGTTGAAAGAATTGTTGACTTTGGTGCCTTTGTTTCATTACCTAAAGGTGGTGAAGGATTATTACATATTTCTAAAATTTCTTCAAAAAGAGTTAACAAAGTAGAAGATGTACTAAGTGTTGGTCAAGAAATTGATATTAAAGTACTTAAAGTTAAAAAAGATAGAATTGAATTATCAGGTCTAACTTCATAACATTAATATAATATTTATTAACAAAATGATATTATGTGTAACAAATTATTTTTTTATAAACAAGGGGTTTAAATATGGCAAAGCTTTTAATTGTTGATGACTCTACAATGTTAAGAGACATGCTAAACTACGCATTAAATGAAGGTGGCTACACAGATGTAACTGAAGCTATTGATGGTGTTGATGGTTTAGCAAAAGCAAAGGCTGCTAGTTATGATTTAATTATTACTGATGTAAACATGCCTAATATGGATGGATTAACATTAATAACAGAGTTAAGAAAATTACCAGCTTATTCTAAAAAACCTATCTTAGTTTTAACAACTGAGAGAAGTGATGAAATGAAAACAAAAGGTAAAGCTGCAGGGGCAACTGGTTGGATTGTAAAACCTTTCGTTCCAGATCAACTGTTAAAAGCAGTAAATATTGTTTTAAGTAGATAAAACAAAATAAACACATAAAACACTAGGAGTTTATCATGTCATTTGATATTTCTAAATATAGGGAAATGTTTTTAGAGGAAGCTGCTGAACTTTTTGATTCAGCAGATAATATTCTACTTGAAGCAGAAGCAAATGGAGATCTTACTGATGATGAAATGAATCAGTTATTTAGAGATGTTCATACTTTAAAAGGAAGTGGAGCTTCAGTGGAGCTTTCTTACTTTGCTGAATTAACACATGATGTTGAAAACTTAATGGATAAATTAAGAAATCATCAAATTACTTATATTCCTCAAATGGCCGAAACTCTAATTGATGCACTAGATATTATGAAAGAAGTATTAGATTCTGAGGTATCTGGAGATATTACAAGAGAGTCTTTTACAGAGCAAACTACAAGTATTTTAACAGATATTAGAGAATTTATTGATGGTAAAGTTCCAGCACATTTACAAGCTGAAACACCTGCAAAAGAAACATCTAGTGCAGAAAATACAATACAAGAAGATTTAGTTATTGAAGATGAAGTTCATGATGACTTTGGATTTTTTGATGATGATCTAAACAATCAAATAGATTCAACTCCAGTATATGGTATTTTTGCTGATGATGATATAGATAATAGCAATGAAGATGAGCATAGAGCTTATGGATTCTATGATGATGAACTTGAAAACCTTATAGATAGTGATGTTCATAATGCTAATATCGATGATTCGCAAGAAAACTTTGGATTCTTTGATGATATGATGCCTATGACCCCTGAAGTAGCATCTGAAGAACCAGAATCAAATAATGTAGAAGATACAAAAGAAGTACAAACTACTACAAATGCTGAACCAGTTGCTACTAAAACAGAACAAACAACTCAAAATGCAGTACCTAAGGCTTCTTCTAACAATCAAGCATCAAATACAACAGCGCCTAAAGCTAGACCTACTAGAGCTGTTAAAGAAGAAAAGAAAACTTCTTCTACAAACAATAATATTAGAGTAAATCTTGATAAAATTGATTTACTTATGAATAATGTTGGTGATTTAGTAATTACAAATGCTATGTTAACGCAGTTTTCTTCAACAATTGAAGAGACTAAAACTAGAAACTCTGTTTTAGAAAGATTGGAACTTTTAGAAAGACACATTAGAGATATGCAAGATTCTATTATGAGTATCAGAATGGTACCTATGGAGTCTATTTACTCTAAATTCCCTAAAGTTGTTAGGGATATTTCTAAAAAGTTATCTAAAAAAGTTGAATTCAAACACTATGGTGACGCTGTTGAAATTGATAAAGCAATGATTGAGGGTTTAACAGATCCATTAATGCATATTATTAGAAATTCTTTAGACCATGGTATTGAACTTCCTGAAGTAAGAAAACAAAACGGAAAATCAGAAACAGGTTCTATTACAATATCAGCTGAACAAGCAAATGGTCAAATGATTATTACTATTGAAGATGATGGTAAGGGAATAGATGGAGAAAAAGTTGCTTTAAAAGCTTTAGATTTAGGACAAATTGATGAAAATCAATATAATTCAATGACTAATGATGATAAAGCAATGCTAGTATTTGGTGCTGGTGTTTCAACTGCAGATCAAATTACTGATATCTCAGGTAGAGGTGTTGGTATGGACGTTGTAAGAACTAATATACAAAAATTAGGTGGAATAATTAGACTAAATACTGAAATTGGACAAGGTACGGTAATTACAATTATGTTACCACTTACTCTAGCTATTTTAGATGGTCTTGATATAAAAGTTGGTGCTAATAAATATATATTACCATTAAGTTCAATTGTTGAATCTCTTCAGCCTAGTGCAGATATGATTAAAAAAATCGGTGATGGTTCTCAAGATTTATTAATGTTAAGAGAAGAATTTATTCCAGTTGTAAGATTACATCAATTATTCGGTATCGAAAAGAGTTTTGAAAAACTTGAAGACGGTATGTTAATTGTTGTTAAATCAGGAAATACAAAAGTTGCATTATCTATTGATGAATTCTTAAATCAGCATCAAGTTGTTGTAAAACCTTTAGACAAAAACTTTAGATCTGTAGAAGGAATTGGAGCTGCAACTGTTAGAGGTGATGGTTCAATTGGACTTATTTTAGATGTTGTGGGAATTATAAATGCACAAATTAATCTAGAAAAAATAATTAGTGATGCTAAGAAAGCATCTTAATTAACAACTAACATGTCTTATGATAAACAAAAAGTTCATAATAGAATTAAAAAAATTCTATATGGACTTACAGGAATTACTTTAACTGACAACAAAGATATAATGATTTCTAATAGAATTGATAAACTATTTAGAAATACAAAGTATAACGGTGATATAAATGATTTACTTGATATGGTTGAATCAGGTAATGCTTATGTTACTGAATTTATAAATACTTTTACTACAAATAAAACTCACTTTTTTAGAGAAACATTCCATTTTGATGATTTAAAAGATAGAGTTTTAAAAGACTTTATTGATAATAATAAATCTATACATATGTATTGTTCTGCATCTTCAACTGGAGAAGAACCATATTCAATGGCAATGACTGTCGCTCAAGCGAATAATGATTACCATGGAAATATAAAAGCTTCAATTATTGCATCTGATATTGATACTAATGTTTTAGAATATGCTGCAAATGGAATTTACAAATTCTCAAAATCTTCTAAAGAGTTCCCAAATTGGATTAAACCCCAAGAGTTTTTTAAAAGAAGAGTCCAAAAAAATCTAGTTGGTGAAGAAGTATTAATTAAAGTTAAAGATGAAATTAAAAGAATGATTACTTTTCAAGTAATGAATTTAAATGATCCACATTATCCATTTAAAAAAGAAGAGTTTGATGTGGTTTTTTGTAGAAATGTTCTTATTTATTTTTCAACAGAAGATCAAAATAAAATATTAAAAAAACTTTTTACACATCTAAAAATTGGTGGGACACTTTATTTAGGACACTCAGAAAATCCACAAGATTTAATAAATTATTGCAAAAGAATAGGGCAGAATATTTTTGTTAAAGAAAAGGAAATATTTTGATAGTTATAGGTCATAAAGATGGAAGTATTGAAAAAGCTTCATCTGCAAGATTTACTCAAAAGACAAAGGGATATTTAACTCACACTGTTATTGGTGGTGAATTTGCAGTTGGTAGAGATGATACTAATATTGCATTTAAAACACTTTTAGGCTCTTGTGTTGCAATTATGTTCTATGATGAAAAGACAAAAATTAAAGGTATGAATCACTTCTTACTGCCTAAAACTGATAATTCAAATGATGATATGAAATATGGATTATATTCTGTTGAGGCCATGCTAAATGAAATGTATAAATTAGGATGTTCTAAAAATACTTTAGTTGCAAAAATATCTGGTGGAGCCGATATTATGCAGCTAAATTATTCTTCTAATACTAATTCAATTGGTTTTAGAAATGTAGAATTCGCAAAAGATTTCTGTAATTCTGAAGGATTTAGAGTTATTAGTGAGCATACAAGAGGTGAACATGGTAGGCTTATTTTATTAGCTGAAGAATTTAATACTTTTATTAAAGTTACTCAAAAAAGTGAAACTGATAATAAAATTGCTCAAGAAGAATCAAGCTTACAAAAAGAGATTCAAAAAGCTCCAGTTATTAAAGAATACGCAAATGGTATTGATCTTTTTGATGACAACAAGAATATTATTGTTGAACCTCAAATGGAAATAGAATTATTCTAAAATAGGAACGAGATGTATACAGTACTAGTAATCGACGATTCAGCATCAATTAGAAGAGTAATCAAAGATATGATAAATAATATCGATGAATTTGAAGTAATTCAAACAGCTAGTGATGCCTATGAAGCTAGGGAAAAAATCAAACAATATGAACCTGATTTAGTAACTATAGATATAAATATGCCTAAAATGGATGGTGTAACTTTCCTAAGAAATCTTATGAGACTACATCCAATGCCTGCAGTTGTAATTTCTGGTGAAAGTGTTAGGGGTAATGATATTTTCGATGATGGTGCTGTAGGATTTATACCTAAACCTAGTGTTGGTGAATCTATGATTAATTTTGAATCAAGAATTAAAGATACACTACTTAATTTAACATTTTTATTGAAAAGATATACATTAAAAAAACCAAAACCATTAAAAGAAGTAAAAATTACAAAAAACTTAGATGATATTCAAAGAAAAGTTCATCCTGATGAAGTAATACCTTCTAATCCTGCAAGATTTGGTTCAGATAAATTAATAGCAATTGGTTCATCAACAGGTGGAGTTGAATCACTATTAAAAATATTTAAGAAACTTCCTGGAGATTTACCTCCAATTGTAATGACTCAGCATATACCATATGGTTTTTCAAACTCTTTTGCACATAGATTAAATGACAATTCAGAAGTAAATGTATGTGAAGCTAAAGATGGAATGATATTAGAAAGAGGGCATGCTTATTTAGCACCTGGAAATATGCACTTAACTATTGAAAAACATGCAGGTGTATATAAAACTAAGCTTTTAGATGTTTCAAAAGTTTCCCAACATAAACCAAGTGTTGATGTATTGTTTAGATCTGTAAATAATAGTGTGGGTGGTTCTGTTATGGCAATTATGATGACTGGTATGGGTGATGATGGAATGATTGCAATGAAAGATTTATTTGATAATGGTGCTTATACAGTTGCTCAAAATGAAGCTTCATGTGTAGTATATGGAATGCCTAAAAAAGCCGTTGAAATAGGGGCTGTTAAGGATATTGTTCATCTTGATGAAATACCTAAATATATGATTGAATACTCAAAAGGTAGAAGGAAATAATAGGGCAGATATTCTAAAAAATATCTGTAGTCTTTTTTAACCTATCTTTGTCAAAGTGCGTATAAATTCTTGATGTATTTATATCCGCATGCCCTAAACTTTCTTGAACTAAAACTAAATCTTTACTATTTTGATATAAAAGAGTTGCAAAAGTATGCCTTAACATATGAGCACCATTTTTTTCTTTTCTAATTCCAACACTTAAAAGAATTTTTTCAACTATTCTACTAATATATGCTTGAGTTAGAACATTTCCTTTTTGATTACAAAATAAATAATCATCATTACAAACTCTATAATCTAGCCATTCATTTAAATCTTTTTGTATATTTGATGCTTTAATCATTACAATTCTAGGTTTATTACCTTTACCTCTGATTTGATACACAAACATATCTTCATCTTTTGTAAAGTCTTTCATTTTAATATTTATAGCTTCTGAAACTCTAATACCTGTATAAAGTATTGTTTTTAATATTAGTCTATTTCTAGCAGCAATTTTTATATCAAACTCATATTTCTCAATAGCTTCTAAAAACTTACTTACTTCATCTTTTTTCATGAAAGAGGGCAGTTTAGTACCACTTTTTCCTGCAAGTCCTCCCCAGTTTTTAAGTTCTATTCCAAATCTATATTTATTTCCTTTTTCATCTTCGTTTTGCTTATCAATATATCCAAAAAATGAAATTAGGGCAATTCTATAGTTTTTCTTTGTAGCATCACTTAAACTACTAGTTTGACTAGCTAAAAAATCACTTAGTAGTTCTTCATCTATTTCTTTTAAAGATTTTGCACCAAAAGTCTGTAAAAATTTAAATAGCTTTTCTAAAGGTATAAAATATACATGTATTGAATTTATTCCAATATTCCTAACTTCTTTTATGAGTAATTTAAAATCATCAATATTATCAAAGCCTATAACTAGTTGATGAATAATCTGAGCTAATCTATCTTTATCTTTTACATTTCTATTAGAAAGAGATGTAATCTTATTTCTAACAAATCTTGACAACCAGAATAAAAAGCTTTTATTAAATTCATTCTCACAATCAATATCATATTTCATTATATTATAACCTTTTGAAACAATTTAATATATTAGTATTGGAAACTATAATTTCCAAACTATAATATATTATTGCTTTTGAACCTATTAAGTATAATTTACACTACTATATTTTAACTTATTACCAAAAAGAATCTGTGGCATCATCGGCTTCATCATCAAACTCTAAGTAAATATCTTCATTGTAATCTCTGTATAAATGATATTCCCCTATAGAGAAGGATTCTTGTATATTTCTTTTGTTTAAATATATCTCTTCATTTTCACACAAAGAAGCTAGATAGTACTCAACCATAGATGGTGCCATACTATCTATAACTGTACTTAATGAGCTAAAATCATTAGCATCAAAAGTGTTATACAAAGTCTCTTTATTTAGTTGTGTAATCAAATTAGCAACTCTATTTTTTATTCATTCCATTAAGTAATGAAGCCATTCTATTTAGGTCAAGCTTGGAATCATCTTTATCTTCATCTGTTTTGTCAGATTTATTTATATCTGGAAAACTTGAATTAAAACTATTAGATGAATTACTTAATGAACCATAACTATTAGAGTTTCCAAAACTACTATTATCATCCTTTGGTAGTCTTATATCATCCAAAGAAGTTGTAGGACTTACAGTTACATCTTCATCTTTTTCTTTATTATTGTCTTTTGATGTGATATTATCCACTGCATTTAATAAGGTTGAAGAGGTGCTATTTTGGTTATTTGCACCCTCTTCTTCTTTATTCTTTGATTCTGCATTGTTGTTTATATTGTTATTTATACTATTTGATGACTCATTAGATGATGTCACATGTGACTTTCTACCTAATAAGTTTTCGATTTTACCTAGCATATTAGTTATACTCGAACCATCTTCTTTTTTGTTTTGGTTTAATTCACTAAGTTCTGTTTGTAAATTATCCTTATCATTTTCTAATTCTTCAACATTACTTTCTAAACTTTCTATTTTATTTTCTAAGTTCTCAATAGTTTTGTTTAAACCGTTATTTTCTTCTTGTAGTTCTTCATATGCTTTAATTAATTTACTTAAAGCTTCATTTAATTTTGCTATAGTTTCTGCGTTTGACATGGTAAAAAAAATCCTTGTATAAATATTATAAATTGTAGATAAGAATTATGGCAAAATTTAGCTAATAATTCCATCAATTTTTAATAAAGAATCTACACTTGGCTTTCTATTTGCAAACTCAAAGAATAATTCATCCATATTTCTTGAACCACCTTGAGATAATACAACATCTCTATACTTCATTCCTAACTTTTTATTGAATATATTTCCTGAATCTATAAACATGTAGAAAGCATCAGCACTAAGTACTTCAGCCCACTTATATGAGTAATATCCAGCTGCATATCCACCTGCAAAAATGTGTGAGAAACCATTTTGGAACTTATTATATGATGGTGGAATCATAGGTGAAAATTCTTTTCTAATTTCATCAAGTAAATTTTGCACATCTTTATCATTTTTGTATAACTTTTGATGTAGTTTAAAATCAAACAGTGCAAATTCTATTTGTCTAACTGTTGCTAATGATGATTGGAAATTTTTAGCTTTGATGATTTTATCAATTGCTTCATCACTTAATGTCTCTTTTGTTTCATAATGTTTTGCAAAAAGTTTTAATACTTCTTTATCATAAGAGAAGTATTCTAAAAATTGTGATGGAAACTCAACTGTGTCCCAAGCAACACCTGAAATACCACTTACAAAAGGTTCATCAACTTTACTTAATAAATGGTGCAGTGCATGACCCATTTCATGGAATAGTGTAACAACATCATCGTGTCTAAGTAAACTTGGAGTTTTTTCAGTTGATTGAGGGAAATTACAAACTATGTAAGCAGTAGGAAGTGAAGATTTATCGCCCATATTGTAGTGTGAATGCCAATTATTCATCCAAGCACCACCTCTTTTTTCTTTTCTAGCTTCTAAATCAATATAAATTCTAGCAATAATTTTACCATCTTCGTAAATATCATAAACATCTACTTTATCATCCCAGGCTTTTGCACTTGTTAATTTAAACTCAATATTGAACATTTGATTTAAAAAGTCAAAGAAACCATTTAAAACTGATTTTTGCTCGAAATATGGTCTGAAATATTCTTGATCTAAGTCATATTTTGCTTTTTTTAGTTTTTCAGAGTAATAACTCATATCATAAGAATTAAAATCTGTAATACCATCTTCAAAAGCTAAAGCTTTTATTTCTTCAAGTTCTTCTTTTGCTTTATCTTTAGCTTTTAACGCCATTTCCTCTAAGAAATTAACTACTTCATCTTCTGTATTTGCCATTTTTGTAGCTAAAGAGTATTGTGAGTAATTATCAAAACCTAAAATTTTAACTTTTTCATCTTTTAGATTTAATATTTCTAAGATGATATCACTGTTTTGAGGTGCTCTAGTACAATATGCTTTGTATATCTCTTCTCTTTTAGCTCTATTAGTTCCGTAAGTGATATAAGCTATATAAGAAGGCATTTGAAGTGTAAACTTATATTTAGTTTTTCCATCTTCTTCAAAACTTGCTAATTCTAAATCTGATTTTGGTAATTCTTTTACATCTTCAAAATCTTCACAAATCATTTCAAAATCATTTGTAGCATTTAAAAGGTTCACTGAAAACTTATGTGATAACTCATTAAGTTTTAAATTTATCTCTTCTAATCTTTTCTTATTTTCTTTATCTAAGTGAGATCCTGATAATTTAAAATCTCTAATCTCATTTTCAAGTACTTTATTTTGTATAATACTTAAAGTACTTTTTTCATTAGACTGTATATCTTTTAAAGCTAAATAAATATTATCATTCTGAGATACAAAAGTTTCATATTTTGATAAAACTGGTAAGCACTCTTCATATACTTTTGTTGTTATTTCTGAGTTCTTTACAGAATCAATATGAAATACAGGAGTAATAAAATCTGAAATCCTCTCCCCTATTTCTTGAAATGGATGAACAAAATTTTTATATGTTTTATTCTCTATTTCTAAAAGTTGTATAATTTCTTCTTTACACTCATCTAAAAGTTTTTCTAAATCGTTTTTTGTATTTTCTAAATTTTCTATGTTAAATTCTTTAAACATTACTTTCCTTTCTTAAAATTTGAATTCAAGGGTAAATCCCCTATCGAAATCTTCGTAGTCTTTGTAAAAACTATGAGATTTTACACTAAAATCTTTAAAGTACTCTTCTAAAGGCTTTTTCTGATCATAACCCATTTCACAAAGTAAATATTTGATTTTCTTTGAATATGTATCATCTATAATTCTTTTTAACAATTCATCACCTACTTTTCCACCAAATAATGCATTTGAAGGTTCATACTTTACGTTTGTTGGTAATTTATAATCGTCAGCTATATAAGGTGGATTTGAAATAGTCATAAAAATATCACTATCATTGATGTTTTCATATAAATCACTCTTTACAAAAGTGATTTTATCTTCAACTCCATGTTTTAGTGCGTTTTGCTTTGCTAAATCAAGTGCTTTATCATTTATATCAACTGCAATGATTTCTATATTTTCAATTAATTTAGCAAGCATAACTGATATTATTCCACTTCCTGTACCTATTTCTAGAACTTTTAGTTTTTGATTCTCTTTATTTAGAATCTCAATAGCATTATCAACTAAAATCTCTGTTTCAGGTCTTGGAATTAAAACACCCTCTTTTACTAAGAAGTTTTCACCATAAAATGTAGCTTTTCCTGTAATATATTCCATAGGATAATTTGTAGCTCTTTTTTTCACAAGTTTTTCTAAATCTTTTACTTTATCAAACTCTTTATCATAATTCATATGTAACCATATTATATTTTTATCTAATATATGCATAATAAGTATTTCTACTTCTTTTGCAGGTATATGAGTTACTTCTCTTAAAAGACTTGTATATTTTTTTACCGTTTGTTTTATTGTCATATATTTTCTTTTATCTCTTTTTTAATATTTTATTTAATCAATTATATATAAAGCTAATTCATCAGCTAATAAAAAGTTTTTATTATACAATCTATTTTGTTTAATTTCTAATTTGTCTTCATCAACTAAGATATTGACTTTCTTTAACTCTTCATTTGTAAATAAATCTAATTGAACACCATTTGAGCATCTAAAACCTAATAGTATTTTTTCAACTTTTATATCATTTTCATCAATCTCTTCAAGTTCAATATCAAAAGGATTGTCAACATAGTCCTCAATTACTTTAGTGGGATATCTTCTGTTATTGTTCCAATAACCAACCGCTCCACTACCAACTCCTAAATATTCTTTATGTTCCCAATAACCATAGTTATGAGTTGATTCATAATCTTTTGATTTAGAGAAATTTGATATTTCATATTGTTTAAATCCATTTTCTTCAATAAACTCAAATACTTCATAAGATAATTCTTCATCGTCTATTTTCATTTTTGGATTATCAAAAAACTTTGTACCTTCTTCTATTGTTAGTGAATAAGCACTTAAGTGTGTAATAGGTAATGAAAATGCTGTAGATAAATCACTTTTTATAAGATCTAAATCATCACCAGCAACACCATATATAATGTCACAATTAATACCATTTTCAAAACCTACATTTGAAGCATTTTTAATAGCTTCTTTTGCACTTTTTGATTTATGGGATCTTCCTAATTTTTTTAGTTTCTCATCATTGAAGCTTTGTACTCCAAAACTAACTCTATTTACCCCTAAAGACTTCATACCTTTTAGCCATTCTAAGTTAGCTGAATTGGGATTTGCTTCAGTTGTTATCTCTGCATTGTGTTGCAGGTATGGTTTAAATGTATTAAAAATTTCATTATACATTTCACTTTTTATAGTTGATGGCGTTCCACCTCCTATAAATACTGTTTCAAAGGTTAAACCATTGGGTTTAACATAGTTTTCTAATTCATACTCAAGTTGTTTGTTAAGTGATTTCATGTACTCATTTTTTAAATGAAACTTATCTGTGTAAGAGTTAAAAGCACAATAAAAGCACTTACTGTCACAAAAAGGTATGTGAATGTATAAAAGCAATTTTTAATCCTATTTTCAATATAATCTTTGGCTAATTATAAGGGAAATTTTATTTATGAATGATAAAAATGATAAGATAAATCAAAATAGCAAAAAAAACTATAGACCAAATGTAGCTGCAATTGTACTTTCTTCTAGTTATCCACACAAATGTGAGATATTTATTGCATGCAGAACAGATGTAGATAATGCATGGCAATTCCCACAAGGTGGAATTGATGAAGGTGAAACACCAAAACAAGCCTTATTTAGAGAGCTTGAAGAAGAGATTGGTACAAAAGAGATTGAAATAATCGCAGAATATCCAAAATGGGTATCTTATGAGTTTCCCCCTGCTATTGCTAAAAAGATGCAACCTTATGATGGACAGATACAAAAATATTTTTTAGTTAAATTAAAAAAAGGTGCAAAAGTAAACATAGAAACTGAAATCCCTGAATTCAGTGAATTTAAGTTTGTTCCAACAGCAAATATTTATGATTATATTACTTTTTTTAAAAGAACTGTTTACAAGCAGGTACTGAAATATTTTAAAAGTGAAGGCTATATTTAAAGGATCAATTTAACAAATGTTAAGAGTATTAAAATTCGGTGGTACAAGTGTCGGTACACTTGAAAGAATTCAAAATGTTGCTGAAATAATTAAAAAATTTAGAAATCAAGGTGATGATATTATTGCCGTTGTTTCAGCTATGAGTGGTGAAACTAATAAATTAATTGAATATGCAGAAAGTTTTACAAAAACTCCTAAAAATGATGAACTTGATATGTTATTAAGTTCAGGAGAAAGAGTTACTTCAGCATTACTTTCAATTGCTTTAAATTCACAAGGATACCAAGCAACTTCAATGAGTGGTAGACAAGCTGGTATTGTTACAGACAATGCACATACAAAGGCTAGAATTGAAGCTATCAATACAGATGGTATGAAAGAAGCTATTAGCGAGGGTAATATTATTATTGTTGCTGGTTTCCAAGGAATTTCACAAGATACAGGAAGAGTTTCAACTTTAGGTAGAGGTGGAAGTGATTTAACTGCCGTTGCTATTGCTGGAGCTATTGAAGCTGATTTATGTGAAATTTATACTGATGTTGATGGAATCTACACTACAGATCCAAGAATAGAACCAAAAGCAAAAAAGCTTGAAGCAATTTCTTATGATGAGATGTTAGAGTTAGCTAGTTTAGGAGCTAAAGTATTACAAAACAGATCAGTAGAAATGGCAAAAAAATTGAATGTTAATTTAGTATCAAGAAGTAGCTTCACTCCTGATGTTGAAGGTACTTTAATTACAAAGGAAGAGAAAATTATGGAAAAACCAATCGTTAGCGGAATAGCTTTAGATAGAAGTCAAGTAAGAGTAGGAATGTATGGAGTAACTGATAGACCAGGTATTGCTTCAGCTATTTTCACAGCACTTGCTGATGCAAACATCAATGTAGACATGATAGTTCAAACTGTTGGTGTTGATGGTAAAACTGACTTAGACTTTACTATTCCTACTACTGATTGGGAAACTTGTAAAGTTGTAATGGACAGATTTAAAGCAGATACTGAAAACATTGATTACAACGACAAGATTTGTAAAGTTTCTATAGTTGGTGTTGGTATGAAATCTCATACAGGTGTTGCTTCTAAAGCATTTACAGCTTTAGGAAGTGAAAACATTAACATCAGAATCATTTCAACTTCTGAAATTAAAATCTCTATGATTATTGAAGAAAAATATGCAGAGTTAGCTGTTAGAGCCTTACACGATGCATATGAATTGGATCAATAAGAGTGCAAGAGTTTTTAAACTGGACTGTTGAAACAATCAGGGAAGATAAGCTTATCTCTCCTTGGTTGGAAGAAAAGAAGTTTGAATGGACTCCTTTAGTTTCTAAAAATATTCATAAGTTATTAGATAAAAATCATTCTGTTCTTATTATTACTGACAATGATAGAAAATGGTTTTTAGAATACATTATAAACAACATTAATTCAAAAAAATTAGGTAGACCTTTTTTACCATTTTATAATATTGAATCATTTATGAATAATTTTGACAAAGTAAATAGTGATGAGGATATAGCTGAGATTAGAGATATGTTAAATATATCCTTTCCAAATGGTTATAGTTTTTGGTATATAGGAAGAAGTCAAGACGCAAGAGCTACTATTCCAAAAGTATCTAAAAACTCTTTCTTATGGCTATTTGATGAAGAATCTACAAATGCTTTTAATTTATCTTCAAGTGATGAAGCTTTAGATATGAAACTTTTACAAATGTTTAGGCTATACAATAAAACATTAAGTGCTGTTTTATTTGCAGAAACTAGTGTACATAATTAAGAAGAAAGATGAAAATAGAAAACTCTACTATACTTATAGTTGATGATATTCAAAAAAAACTTGATGAACTTATTAAGTTTTATTCTATACATGATGTAAGAATAATAAAAAATGAAGAGAAAGATGAGTTTTTAATTGCTCAAGCAAATGAAGCAATAAAAGAGGCTTATATATCTTCAAACAATGTAAAGTATCTATTTTTATGTGGAACTACTTTTAGAACTGAAGCACAAAATTCTCTTTTAAAACTTTTTGAAGAACCACCTAAAAATATTGTATTTATAATATTAACTACTTCAAAATCATCTATATTACCAACAATTTATTCTAGAATTTCATATAAAAATCTTAGAAAAAACAACTTTGATAGATCTATGGAAATGGATTTTCATAGATTAGATTTAAAAGATATATACAAATTTTTAAAAGACAATCAAAGAATATCTAAATCAGAAGCTAAACAAATAGTTGAAACTATTTTATTTACTTTAAAAAAACAAAAAATAAGACTAAATGCAAAACAACTAGATTTTTTTGATAGGTCTTTAAAACTATTAGAATTAAACTCTAAACCAATAAATATTTTAACTACTCTACTTTTATCGTTACATCAATTTAAATTATAAGGTTCAACAATGACTAATACAAAAATCATGGGTGTACTAAATGCAAATTCTGATTCTTTTTATCAAGGAAGTAGATTTGACATATCTCAAGCATCTAAAAAAATTGAACAAATGATTGAAGATGGTGCTGATATTATTGATATTGGTGCTGTTTCTAGTAAACCTGGAAGTATTCCTGTAAGTGAAGATGAAGAACTTAGAAGAATAAAAGATATTGCAAATACGATTTATGATAATAAATATTTTGAAAAAGTTGCTTTTTCTATTGATTCTTACGCCCCAAAAGTAATTGACTATGTTTTAAACAGAGGTTTTACTATTGTAAATGATATTACAGGACTTACAAATGATGAAGTTTGTAAAGTAACTGCAAAATACAATGCAAGTGCTGTAATAATGCATATGCAAAATGACCCTAAAACTATGCAAGATAATCCTACTTATGAAAATGTTGTAGAAGATATAGATAACTATTTTGCTAAACAAATTTTAAAAGCAAAAGATTTTGGTGTAAAAGATATAACTTTAGATGTTGGAATAGGATTTGGTAAAACACTAAAACACAATTTAGAATTACTAAGAAACCTTGAATACTTCAAACATCACGGATGTGAATTATTAATTGGGGCAAGTAGAAAATCATTGATTGATAAGATTTATCCAAGTAGTATAGAAGAAAGACTACCTGGAAGTTTAGCTATTCATTTAAAAGCTATAGAAAATAAAGCATCTATTATTAGATGTCATGATGTTAAAGAGCACAAACAAGCTATTACAGTGTTTGAAGCTATTAATAATTTAAATTAAAGAATTTCATGTAAAGAGTTGGCTTTATACATCCACTCTTTCAATTCTTCATAATTTTCATTTTCAACCATAATTCTTACTTTTTTCATTTGTTCATCAAATAAATCTATAGAATCTAAAAGATTGTCTTTATTTTGTCTAAAAATATCAGTCCACATATCAGGGCTTGATTTTGCTATTCTACTCATGTCTTTAAATCCACCAGCTGCTAATGCAATAATAGACCTTGGATCTTCATGACCCATTACTGTATTTGCTAAAGAATAAGATATTGCATGTGGTAAATGCGACATATAGCAAGCATGAATATCATGTTCACGTGAATTCATAAATACAAGTCTCATTCCAATATCTTGGAATATTTTAATTGCCCTATTTTTATGTAACTCTTCATTTTCTTCTAAATCACACAATACTACAGTTTTACCTTCATATAAATTATCCATTGCAGCTTTTGGACCAAATTTTTCACTTCCACACATAGGATGAGCTGCTATAAAATTAGTTCTTATACTTGCAGGAATATTCTTAACTATAAACTCTTTTGTAGAACCTAAATCCATAATTGTAGTTTCATCTTTTATATCTAAAAGTTCTGGTAAAAAAGCAATAATATTATCAACAGGTATTGCTAAAATAATTACATCACATTTTTCTTTTAATTGTTTAATATCTACTAGTTCATCAACAAGATTAAGTTCACTAATCTCTTTTTTTGACTTATCACTTCTTGCATATCCATATACATTTTTAGCAATACCATATTTTTTTACGGCCTTTGCTAATGATCCACCCATCAATCCTAAACCTACAATACCAATATTCAATTAATTACCTTTTAGATTTTTTGAGATTATATCTTAAATTTAATATATTCATAATTATGTATAAATTGTATAGTAATAATTTTTATGATATAATATACATTATAACTCAAGGATTCACACTATGTCTAAAATTCTTTTTTCTACTATTATATTGTTTGTTTTATCTACAACTGTTTTTTCAAATGATAAAAAAATAGCATATTTAGTTTCAGACTACTCTATTCCCTTTTGGAAAATTATGTCAAGTGGTATAGAAGATGAAGGGAAAAAATTAGGATTTAAGGTTGATATTTATAATTCTAAAAATTTAAGAAAAAATGAAATACAAAATATGTCTACCATATTAAACAAAGAGTATGATGGCTTAATAATCTCACCAATAAGCTCTTCAAGCGCAAACTTTATTTTAAATCTTGCTAATAAACAAAATATTCCAACTGTAATATCAGACATAGGAACAGATGGGGGAGAATATGTTTCTTATATATCTTCAAACAATTTTGATGGAGCATATAATTTAGGTTTGATTTTAGCTAAAAGTATGAAAGAAAAGAAAATAGATGATGGAAGTGTTGGAATTATAGCAATTCCACAGAAAAGAGAAAATGGAAAACTAAGGACTAAAGGTTTTGTAAAAGCTTTAACTGAAAATGGAATTTCTACAGCTGGAATAAAACAACAAGAAGATTTTTCTTTGGAAGAAACTTATAAACATGCAAAATATTTTTTAGAATATTATCCTGATTTAAAAGCTTTATGGCTACAAGGTTCTGATAAATATAAAGGGGCTTTAAAAGCTATAAAAGAATTTAAGAAGGAAAATGAAGTACTGTTAATATGTTTTGATGCTGAACCAGAGTTTTTAGAAATGATTCCAAATGATGAATTAGTAGGTTCAGCTATGCAACAACCTTATTTAATGGGAAAAAATGCAGTTAATCAATTAAATAATCATTTAAAAGGCGATGAAGTTCAAAAAAATGTTAGCTTAGAAATACTTGCAATTTCTAAAGAAAATATTGAAGAAAAGTTACCATCAATAAAATTAAATGTTCTAGGAATTAAATAGTGAAGAGTATTAATCTAAATTCATTAAGTGTAAAACTAAACTTTATGATAATTACAATCATAACTATAGCAATAGTTATACAAAGTTTATATTATATTTTAAATATAAAAGCGTCATATGAAAACAACTTACAGCAACAATCTAAAATTAATTTAATTGAGCTTAAAGATAGTATTACACATTATATAGATGCATATGAAGTTACAGAATATGAGAAGTTATTAAAAACGAATATTCAACACAACAAATATATTAAAGCTATTGTTTTAAACGACTTTAATACAGGAAAAATACTTGGAGAAAGTTCATATAATAGCGGTTATGTAAATGTTTCAAATGAAATTATTTCAATAAATGATGAAAGAATGAAAAGAATAAATTTCTTCGAAAAATCAAGAAATCATATCAGTACTGATTTATTTATTAAAAATGAGAAAGTAGGTTTTTTAAAGATGTATATTTCAGAAACTTATGTATCTGATAGAATTAAAAACTACATCATAAATAACCTTATATTTGTAATTATTATATATTTCTTACTTGTGCTTATATCTGTTAATTTAATAAAAAGATTTTTTACTAGACCACTTGATAATGTAATCAACTCAATTGAAAACAATAGTTCAAATGTAGAGTCTATTAAAAAACTTGATGAAAAAAGTTCTTATGAATTTGAAGTATTATCACAAAAATTTAATGAAATGACTCAAAGAGTACTAGAACATCAAGATACATTGAAAAAATCAAAGTTAACTTGGGAATTTGCCCTTGAAGGAACAGGTGATGGTTTATGGGATTGGGATATCATATCGAATAAAGTTTACTTTTCAAAACAATGGAAAAAAATGATTGGATATGAAGAAAATGAACTATCTGATAAATTTGATACTTGGAAAAATTTAATTCACAATGATGATATAGATTATGTAATTGCTGAAGTTGATAATTTTATTAGAGGTAGAATTGATACTTTAGCTGTTGAACATAGACTAAGATGTAAAGATGGCTCATATAAATGGATTTTATCTAGAGGAATTATTATTGAAAGAGATGAGTTAGGTTCACCATCAAGATTAACGGGAACTCACTCAGATATTTCTAAAATTAAAGAGTATGAATTAGGTATAAAAGAAACTGCCGTTGTTTTTGATAATACAAGTGATGGAATTTTATTAACTGATAAAAACAAAGAGATTATAAATGTAAATAAAGCATTTGAGGATATGTCAGGATATAAAAAAGAACAATTGTTAGGGAAAAATCCGAAGATATTAAAATCACAATATCATGATCAAAAATACTATGAAAATATGTGGGCTTCAATTAATGGCAATGGTTCATGGAGTGGAAACTTATTAAATATAAATGCAGATGGTACAGCAAGTGAATTAATTACAACTATAAATTCTATATCTTTTAATGATAAAATAGAATATTATGTAGCAGTTTATCATGATGTGACTCTTCAAAAGAAACAAGAACAAATTATTTCTCAACAATCAAAAACAGCTGCTTTAGGTGAAATGATTGGTAATATTTCCCATCAATGGAGACAACCTTTAAGTATTATTTCTACCGCTTCAACTGGATTAAAATTTATGATTGAATATAATCATGATATCGATAAAAAAGAATTAATTAATCAATTAGAACAAATTAATACAACAACACAATATTTATCAAACACTATTGAAGATTTTAGAAATTTCTTTAAAGTTGATTCTATAGATAAAACTAATTTCTTAGTAAGTAAAACTATCAATAAAGCTATTAAATTAGTAAAAGCGAACTTAGACAAGAACTTTATTACTGTAATTGAAAATATAGAAGATAAAACTATTTATTCTTATGAAAACTTACTTTTGCAAGTTCTTATAAATATAATAAACAATGCAACTGATGCATTAAAAGAAATTGAGATTAAAGAAAAATTTATTTTTATAGATGTTTGCACAAATGATAAAAAACTATTAATTTCAATAAAAGATAATGGCGGTGGTATTTCTAAAGAGATTATAGATAGAATTTTTGAGCCTTACTTTACTACAAAACACGAATCTGTAGGAACAGGTTTAGGTTTATATATGTCTTTTGAGATTATTACAAAACAACTTGATGGTAATATCTTTGCTGAAAATTTAACTTTTAAACATGATGATAAAACGTATGATGGTGCTTGTTTTAATATAGAATTAAACTATAATTAAAAAGAATAAATGGGCATGTTTATAATTCAGTTATATACTAACTTGAATACTAAACTTAGCCCCTTTATATGTTTTACCCTCTTTTACAAACTCTTGATTAACAACACTAATACTACCTTTCATATTAGTCTCAATAATAGTCTTACACATATACAAACCAATACCTGTACCTATTGATTTATGCTTAGTTGTAAAATATGGTTCAAATATCTTATTGAAGATATTATCAGGAATTCCACCTGCATTGTCTTGAATATTAATTACTAGTTTATTGTCTTTTTGTTTTGTATCGATTATAATTATTTTCTTATCTAGTTCACTATTTTTATCACTTAAAAGAGCATCTTTTGCATTATTTATTATGTTTATAAGAACTTGTTTTAATTCATTTTCTAAAACTTCAACTTGAATATCATTTAAATCTTTATACAAAATTATATTATTGCTTACAAGATTATCATTTACAATAGTATGTGTAGAGTTAATTAAATCTTTGATATTTACATTTGTTATGTTTTTATCTTTATCAAAAAAGTTTCTAAAATCATCAATTGTAGTTGAAAGATAATTCACTGAATTTACAACATGTTTTACTGTATCATCTAAATCTTTTTTATCCATGATACCCATTTCATTTTTTGCTTTAAGTGCTGTGATACTTGTTGATATCATTGATAATGGTTGTCTCCATTGATGGGCAATATTACCTATCATTTCACCCATAGAAGCTAATTTTGATTGTTCAAATAGCATTAATTCTTTATTTTTTTGTAACAAATTATTTTTACTAGAGAAAAATAAAACAATAAACAAAATTGAAATAAAAACAACAAAAGCTAAAATTAGAATATTTGTTGTTTTATCTAATAAGTTTTGAAAGTCATTTTTTTGTTCAGTAATATTAAAATAAATTTCACTTGCACCTTTGAATTTATTTCCTAGCATTATAGGTACATAAATTTCTGCAACATCTATTTCTTTATTATTTTGTATTTTTCTACCAACTTTATAGTATATGTCACCCTTTGGTAAAATTGTTTTAAAGTACTTATAAGTCGTTTCCTTACCTATTTCAGTATCAACTGTTGATAGAACTATAAATCCATTTTCATCGAATAGTCTAATTTTGTATAGGTCAAAATCTCTTCTTAATTTTTCTAGTTTTCTAAAATCTATATTTTCAGTTTGATGCCATTTTATATGTGTACCAATTCTTTTGGCTTCATCTGTAACATTTGACATCATTTGTGTATAGAAACTTGGAGCAATATATTTAAAATATAATAAGCTCAATAAAAGCATTGAAACAATACTACCTAGCAAAATACCTAAATAAACTTTATTTAGAAATATATTTTTAATAATTGAGAAAAATTTGATATTGTTTTTCATATATAATACTTTATATTAATGTTATATTGTATTATATATGAAAGTAACTTTGAGTTGTGTAAGAAGATAAAGAAAAGTTATTTTTCTTTATTTAAATCGTTGTATAGTTCTATAATTGTATTCATAAAGTGCTCATTATGATTAGGTGCTTTTGCTACTCTGTAATCTTTTATACCTAATTCATCAGCAACTTCTTTGTACTCTATATCAAGCTCACACTCTGTTTCAGAGTTATCAACTGTAAATGAGATAGGATAAATTACAACTTTAGAATCTATTTCTTTTAATTTATCGTCTAAATATGGTCTTAACCATTCTAGTGGACCTAATCTAGATTGATAAGCAACATGGATTTTCTTAAATTCTATACCTTGTTTAGCTAACTCTTTTTTTGCAGCTTCTACGTTTGCTAAAATATGTTTTTGATAAGGGTCACCTTTATCAACTACCTTTTGAGGTAATCCATGTCCTGAGAATATCAATTCAAAATCTTTAGAATCTTCACCTTTTAGGGCTTCAACAATCCTTTCAACGATGGCTTTATTATAACTTTCGTTATCGTAAAATGAGTCTAATGTTTTTATTTTGTGGTCTATTTTTAATTTTTTTGCATATTTCATTACATCTTCAATTGAAGATCTTGTAGTTGTTTTAGAATAATGAGGATACATTGGTATTGCATAAATATTATCATAATCTTTTAATTTTGGCATCACTTCATCTGCAAATGGTGGTGTGTATCTCATAACATGAAATACATCTGCATCATCTAAAACTCTATTTAATCTTCTAACTAATCTTTTTGTATGACCTACAATTGGTGACATTCCACCTAATAAACTGTAGTTTTCTTGTGCTTCTCCAAGTCTTTTAGAGGTAATAAGCCAAGCTATCATAGCTCTAATTGGTTGTGGAGCTCCGATAATGTATTTATCGTTAAACATGTTAGTTAGAAAAACTTTTACTTCATCTAAATTATTTGGTCCACCCATGTTCATTAAAACTATTGCATTTTTCACTTGCTAATCCTTACTTTCTAAAATTTCTTTTGTTTGAGTATGTCTAAAAGTAAACATTTTCTCTAAATCTTTTTTTATTAATGGCGCTAACAATTTACCAAATATTCCAAATGGCATTTCAAATTTTATAATATCTATCAGTTGCGTTTTACCATCTACATTTTCAAACTTATGTTCATGCACCCAAGATTTGAAAGGTGATTTCAATGCCTTGTCTACAAGAATGTTTGGTCTATCTAGTTTTTCTATTTCGATTTTCCAATACGTGGGTATAAAATATTTAGTGCTTATTATTTCTAAGGTAGCAGATTGTTTTGGTGTAAAGTTGTGTGTTAATAAATTTAACTTAATATCATTTGGAGTAATTTTAGTTAAATTTTGTGTGTTTAAATGAAAATCGAATAGTTGTTCAATACTACAGTTTATAAATGATTTTTTTATAAATGTTACCATAAAAACAATCCTCACTAAAATATTTTATACTCGAACATTATAGGGATTAGGACTGTTTTTTAATAGAGTTTAAATGTTAGTTTATAAACTTCTCTTCTCAATGTATTCTCTGAATTCTTTAGCACCATCTTTTGATGATGTAACAATATCAGAAATAGAATCAAAACTTATTTGTAATTTAGATTGTTCAACACTTTTCATAGATTTAATTTTATCTACATTTACGATATATGATCTATGAACTCTGAAGAAGTTTTTTCCACTTAATAGTGTTTCTAAGTCTCCAATTTTTCTTCTTACATAAACGTCTGTTTCTTTTATTTTTATAATAACTTCATCAAGGTCAGCTTTAATATAATATATATCATCTATATCAATTAAATAAAGTTTATCCCCTCTTTTTCCAACTATTTTTTTTGAATCTAAACTTTGTTTACTGTATTCAATTACTTTAGTCATCACTTTTTGTAATTCATCTGTATTTACAGGTTTTAATAAGTAAGCTAGACCTCCTGCTTTATAAGCTTCTAATGCATACTCTTCATAAGCAGTTTGAAATACAACAAAGATGTTGTTTTTTAGACTTAATATAGTATCAGCTAACTCAATTCCACTCATAGCAGGCATAGATATATCTAGAAATGCTACATCATAACTTGTTTTTGTTACTTCTTTTACAGCATCAACTGGATTATCAAATGATGTAATATCATCATATCCTAAGTCATTAAGTAGTCTTGTTAACCTACTTATTGCTAATTTTTCATCATCTACTATTAATATTTTCAATTTTTATCCTTGTGTAGTTTGATTATAAACATCATTTTATCTTCTAATGTTTTATATTTTAATGTTCCAACATTTTGGAACTTTAATCTATTTGCTAGATTATTTAAACCTGTTCCATATTTTAATTTATCTGAAACTTTTCCATTATTTGTAACTTCAATAGAATAATCATCTTCGTTAAATTTTATATCAATAATTAAATCATCACCTAAATAACCATGTTTAATGGCATTTTCGACAAGTAATTGTATCGAAAATTTGGGAATCATTAAATAGTAATGTTTTGTATGAACATCAATATTTAGTTTTATTTTATCTGAAAATCTTATGTTTTCAATATTTACATAAGTTTTTAACATACTAATTTCATTTTCAAGTGTAATTAAACTACTTTTATAGATTGCATTTCTAAGAAAATTTGATATATCTAAAACTGCTTTTTCTGCTTTTGCTTGGTCAACATAAATAAGTTCTGATACAGAATTTAAGGCATTAAACAAGAAATGAGGATTTAATTCATTTTCAAGTGCTTTGATTTTTGACTCTAAAACATCTGATTTAATAGATTCATTTTTATGTTTCATAGAAATAAATTGATGTAAAATTAGTCCAATTAAAAAAGTTAAAAAACCAATAGTGATAGAAATATATATCCAATATGGATTTAAAATTCCAATTACTGTAATTCCTTCAAAAACTGAAAACAAAAGATATGAAAAAGAAAAGCCTAAACTTCCAGAACAAAAAGAAAAAACAAAACTAATTAGATACCAAAACTTTTTATCTACATGGGGCAGTATATAATTATTAGATAAATTTATTAGAAAAAATGCGAACAAAGAGACACTAACTGCTGTAAAAACAGAAAAATAAATAGTTTCAATTTGTTGTAATTCTGTAGATAAAAAATAAAAGAATATTGAAATCAAAAATCCAAAAGATGCGCCAATTAATATAATATATAACCAATCTCTAAATGAGATTTTTAATTCAACACTTACCATTAAAGTCCCTATGTAATACTTTTACACCCAATGCAACACCTGGCCAACCTTGACCTGCAAAAACAGTATCGCCAACGTTATATAAACCTTCAAACGGAGTTTTAGCACTTGGAAGTTGAGTTACTGTAGAAAAGTTTATTGCTTTTCCACCACAATTAATTCTATTAATATAGTTATTAAAACTACTTGAAGTTCCACTAAAACTCAGAGTTATTTCATCATCTTTTAAATCTAAACTATTTTTTAACTCATTTAAGATTTCATTTTGAGTTATCTCTTTTTGTTTTTCATATTCTTGAACATCATTCTTTTTTAAATCATTCCAATATTTTGCTTTAGTGTGTGTCGAAACAGTAACACTTAAACCATTTTTAGCAAGTTTTTCATCATCTTTTTTTGCTACAGATATAAAAAAGGAGTTTGATATACAATTAGTGATATTTTCATCTAATAAAATTTGATAGTGATTTAGAAACTCTTTGTTAGAATTTATTACTAAATATATTACAAAAGCACTTTGATCACTAAAATCATAATTATCATAGTATTTAACTATGTTTTTATCATCAAAAAGCTTTTTTGAATCAAATATTGTAGAATTTAATACAATATTTTTAGCAAAATAACTATCCTTTGAACTAATAAGTTCATAACCATCAGTTCTTCTAATAATCTTTAAGATTTCTTCTTTTTTATGAACATCAACATCTTTTAACATTTCATCAAAAATATTACCCATTCCTTTATTTGCATAAAAAACATCATGAAATGGATATGCCAATCCCAATGACATAGATAATAATGTAGCATTTTCAGATGTTGTTTGCAGAGTTATAAGAAGTTGAGCATTTATGAAGGTTTTATACTCTTTTGAAATATTTGGTAATTCACTATTGATAAAACCATCTGCACTTTTTAATAGATCTGTTCCAAAGGTTTTTAATAATTCAAAAATAAAATATGATGTATTTAGATATGATTTTAAACTGTATTTTGAAAAGTATACATTTTTTAATTGCCAAAATTTTTCATCAATTTCTTTTATTTTTTTCCAAAACTTATAGTTATTTTCATGAAAATAAACTTTATTCAAATTTTCTAAAAACAAATCAAAGTCTTTTATTCTATCAACAATTTGACCATTTTGAATAGTTCTAAAAGCTACATCACTTTTTGAAATATTTGGTACAAAATCCACTTCATCAAAAATTTCTTTTAATACATGATTATTTTCATATCCCACAAAAGTAGTGGCCCCTGCGTTAAAGTGATGTCCATATCTTTTAAAAGTACTAGCACATCCACCAAGATTACTATCTTTTTCAAATAATTTAAGATTTTTATTTTTGTTTAATTTAGCAAATAGGCTTCCCCCTATTCCACTTCCTACAACTGCAACATCAATTTTTTTCATTATTTGCTCTTTTAAATTCTTCAATAGCTCTTTTTCTAGAAAAATCTATAGTAACTCTTTGTTTTGGGTATTCTACAAACATATCTTCTTGTAGAGCATTTTCTACATGAAATAGTTTTGAATCAACATCTTTCAATTCTTTAATAACAGATTTAATAAATATTCCATCTTTATCAAATTTTTTTGATTGTAAATATGGATTAAATACTCTAAAATATGGAACACTATCAGCTCCTGTACTAGCAGCCCATTGCCACGAACCTATGTTTGAGCTAGCTTCATAATCCAATAATTTTGAAGCAAAATATTTTTCTCCCCATTTCCAATCAATTAGTAAATTTTTTGTTAGATAAGATGAAACAATCATTCTTAATCTATTATGCATAGTTCCTGTTTCATTGAACTTTTTCATAGCAGCATCTATTAAAGCGACACCTGTTTTTCCCTCACACCAAGCTTTAAAATCTTCTTCATTGTTATTCCAATTTACATTTATGCCATTAAGGTTTTCAAATTCACTTTTTGGAAAATGATATAAAATATAATTATAAAATTCTCTCCAAAATAGCTCTCTTATAAAAAACTCTTTTTCATCATCTGTAACATAAAATTTTTTAACAATATTAAATGCTATTTTAGGGCTAATTAAACCAAATCTAAAATGTACACCTAAACTTGAAGTATTATCTAAATAAAAATAATCTCTACCTTTTGTGTAGTTTTTTATTTTGTCTTTAAATTCATCTAATATTTCATAAGCAGTTTTATTTAAAAAATCAGGCAATAAAGCCTTTGAAAAACCCATAGAATCTAAAGATAAAATATCATTAAATTTATAATCAGCTAATTTTAGATTTTTTATATTTGAGATTGAATCATATTCATTTAAAGCATCTGATTGCCAGATATACTTTAAGTTTTTATAAAATGGTGTAAAAACTTTGTACGGTGTACCATCTGCTTTAAGTCCATCATTAGGTTCAATTAAAAAACTATCATAAAATCTTTTTAATGGAATAATCTTTTCAATTTCATTATCTCTATTTTTTGCATAGTCATCAAAATCAGCTGATACTAAAACTTCATCAAATCCTTCTTTGGCTAAATTCGTAAAAATACTTTTTGGTTTACCATAAAAAACTTCTAAATCTAAACCTAAAGCCCTTAGGTCATTTTTTAAGTTTTTAACACTTTCATAGATAAAAGTTACTCTTTTATCATCAGTGTCTAACTTATCTAAGATATCTGTATCAAAAATAAAGATAGGCAATACTTCATCTTTTGCATTTGCAAGTATTGCATTATCTTTGATTCTTAAATCTCTTCTAAACCAAAGTATTTGCTTCATTATTTATATGCCTTGATATCCGATCTTAAAGCTAATTCTTTTGGATAAGGATTTAAAAACTTTTGCGTTTTTAAATACTCAACATCAAATCTTTTAACATAAATATTAATTAGTTTAATCACAGCAATTAAAGGAATAATTTTCTCTTTATACTCATTTAATGATTCTAAAATTTCTTCTTTTTCATCTGGAGTAATTAGTTTTTTGAAATATCCAAAAATATGTTGTAAAACATTAAATGTTTTAGAAACATTTCCTTTTTTATTTATTGCTATTAAAAATTCTAACTTATACTCTTCTAATACAGTTTCAATATCTTTTTTCTCATGATTTGCTACTATATTTCCTAATACTTTATAAGATGTATCACTTTTTGCCATAATTAAATATTTATATTTTGTATGAAATTCCACTAAGTCTTTAAATGCGGGTTTAGAAGCAACTAATTTATGTACATCATCATAAGCATAAACTTGCATTAAAAAGTTTTCTCTTAACCATGCATCACCTAATCTACCCTCTTCTTCAATTGGTAAATAAGGGTATTTTTCTTTAAGTTTTTTTGCAAACATTCCTACACCTTTTTTCTCTGTAGGAGCATTTATTTCTTTATAAACTTTCACTCTTTCTAATCCACAAGTTGGAGAACCTGATTTTAAAATAAATCCTGAAATATCATGTTCTGCAACTTCATTAGCATTTTCTTCAGATACAGCTTCTAGCTCATCTGTTAAATCTACACCTTCATTTGAAGTAACTACTCTGATACCTATATCTTGTTTATCTACTAGTCTAATTGTAGTTCTTGGAGTTCCCCAAATTTGATGTTCAGGGCAAAAAGGAACAAAACTAAAGTATTCACTTAATTTGTTCGCTATAAATTTATCTTTTGCATTTGCACCATCATATCTAACTACATTTCCCAATAAACATGAAGAAATTCCTATCTTAATCATTTTACATCCTTTTTAACACACTAATTACATAATCTTATCATCTAATTAGATATGTTTGTAGTGTAAAATGTACGTTTTATTATGTTTATAATAATTTAGATATAATCACGAATATTAAATAAATAAGGAATACATCATTAAAACTTTTAATTCTGAAAAAATCAACAAAAACATCATAAATGCTCTTATTGATTTAGATTATGAGACTCCAACAGAAATACAACAAAAAGTAATTCCAATCGCCTTAAAAGGAAAAGATATACTAGGAACTGCACAAAGTGGTTCAGGTAAAACAGCTGCATTTTTAATTCCAATACTTGAAGAATTATCTAAAAAAACAGTTAATGCAAATCCTTTAAAAGTTGTAATTCTAACTCCAACTAGAGAACTAGCTAAACAAATTATTAAAGCAATTGATGATTATAGTAAATATCTTGATAACATCAAAAGAGCTGTTGTATTTGGAGGTGTTTCAGCACGTGACCAAATCAGAAAATTTGAAAATGGTGTAGATATTGTAGTTGCTACTCCAGGTAGATTAAATGAGCATATAAGAAACAACACAATTGACATGACAGCTGTAAATAAATTAGTTGTAGATGAAGTCGATACAATGCTTGCTATGGGATTTTTAGAAGATATTGAAAAAATATTTTCTAAAGCAAATCCAAGAAGACAAATTTTAATGTTCAGTGCAACATTAAATCAAAATGTAAAAAAACTTGCTAAAGAATTTTTAGATAATCCTGCTGTTGTGGAAGTTGTAGATCAAAGAAGTAGTGTTGATTTAATCAAACAACAAATTATTTTAGTGGATGACAAGAAAAAAGCTGAAGTTTTATCATATCTTATAGGCTCTAGAAACTTTGAAAGTGTGTTAGTATTTGTAAATACAAAAAAACAAGCTGATTTACTTGTAGAACACCTAGAGTTAGATGGATTAAAAGCCGCATGTATTCACGGTGATATCAGACAAACAGCAAGGGCAAAAGCACTTAGAAAACTAAAAGAAAACCAAATCAAAGTACTTGTGGCAACTGATATAGCTGCAAGGGGAATTGATATTGAAAAACTTCCTGTTGTTGTTAATTATGCATTACCTCAAAGTATTACTGATTATACTCATAGAATTGGAAGAACAGGACGGGCAGGAAACGAAGGTGAAGCTATAACACTTCTTTGTGTTAGAGATTATCCTATGATGGCAGCTATAGAAAAAGAACTTATTATAGAAGTTCCAAGGGAAGTAATAGATGGTTTTGAATTAGAAGAAAAACAACCTAGAAAAGTTATTCCTAAAGTAAAAGCACATGAATTTAGAAAGAAAACTCATGAGAAAAAAGAAGCTCCAAAGAAAAAAACAAAACCAGCTAAACAAAAGAAAAGAAAAACAACAAAAAGAGATCCTAGATAAAATCTCTTTTATAAAAATACAATATAACCAAATGAAAGTATAATCAATATATCAAGTCTATTTCTAAAGGCAATCGCTTTTAAAATATGATTTGATGTGATTATTTCCTCACCTTGACTTAAAATAGGCTTTTTTGTAAGTTTCCCAAAATAAACTGTATCTCCACCTAATTTAGCATTTATACAAAAACCCATAGCACTTATTGGTAATCCTGCATTTATACTTTTATGTTGTTTTCCAAATGAATAAAAACTTAATAAAGCTTTTTTAGATAAAAATAAAATAGAAATTAAAATAGCTGTTATTCTTGCAGGAATATAGTTTAAAACATCATCTAATCTAGCTGAAAACTTTCCATACTTTTCATATTTCTCATTTCTATAACCTACCATTGAATCTAATGTATTTACAGCTTTATATAAAAAAGCTCCATAAATTCCAAAACAAACTAAATAAAATAATGGTGCAATAACCCCATCACTAAGGTTTTCAGCATAGGTTTCAACAGCTGCTTTATTAATATCACTATGAGAAAGATTTTCTGTATCCCTTGAAACTAAATACTTTATTTTACTTGGATTAGAGATTATTTCTTTCACAGCATCATAAAGCATTTTTGAAGAAATACTAAATGAGCATATTAAAGCAAGTAAATAAATGTTATCAATAAAATAATCAAGAATAAAACAAACTATAAAAACTGCCGTTAATAAACTAATTGTAAGTAAAAAACCTCTAAAAACACTATTTTTATAAAACCTTTTTTCAAACCATTTAATAAAATCACCCATAAAGATAATTGGATGTTTGAGTTGTCTAAAAAAACTAAACTCTCCAAAAACTCTATCTATAATATAAGAAAATAAAGCTATATCAAAAAACATACTACTTAAATACTTTCACAAGCTAATTTAAATTTTTCTAAGTCTTCTATGGACTTCACAGCTATTCTTACATGGTATTTATTAAGAAAATCAAAATTTGAACAATCTCTAATCATAATTTTGTGTTTAGCAAGTTTATCTTGAAACTTTTTAGCTGTAATACTTCTTAGCTCTACTAAATAAAAGTTTGCATCACTTTTTTTGTAGCTAATAAAATGTTTACTTTCTTTTATGATATTTTCTAGATAGTTTTTTGCTTTTTTAGTTTCTATTTTAGTTTGTTTAATAAACTCTTTGTTTTTTATGATATTTTCTATAAAAGTTCTATCATATATTGATATTTTCCATAATGGTTCTTTTGCTTTTATTTCTTTTATGTTTTCATTATTTGAAATAATTACACCAAATCTAATTGAAGCACAAGAATAAAACTTTGTCATTGATTTTAGAATATATAGATTTTTATAATTTTTTATTTCATTTATACAAGACGTTTTGTTTGTAAAATCAATAAATGATTCATCAATTAAAACTTCACACTCTTTTCTTTCCCAGTATTTTAAACTTTTATTTAAGTTATAGTATTTACCATCAGGTGTCGAAGGATTTACAAATATTACTGTTGAACCTTTTTTTATATATTCTTTTTGTTTGTCTTTATAAAATCTATTGATTAAAATGACATTTTTATCATAAATTTTACAAGCTTTTTTATACTCTAAATAAGCTGGTGAATATATATAAACATCCTTACTTTTTGAGTTTCTAATAAATGAAAAAATAGCACTACTTCCACCATTAAAAATTTCTAATTCATTTTTATTTACTTTATAAAACTTTGCTAGTTTTTTATAAAAGTCATCATAGTTTTGATATTTAGAAATATCTAACTTATTTAAATCTATATCTATTTTTGGTTTTATAAAATTTATATTTGAAGATAAATCAATAATCTCTTCTTCTTTACATTTAAGTTTTAAAGCAAAACTTTTTACATCTCCACCATGTTTGAAGTTATTCATATAATTTATCCTTTAAAAATATATATTTATCCATCAAATCACTAAAGTCCCTATTTACGAGCTTTCTAGTTGTCATATAATATAAACATGCATATTTTGTATATTCTAATAGGGAATTTATATTTATACAGTTACCATAGTTTTCTATTAAAAAATTCACCTCATCTAGAAATTTATCTTTTCTAAAATCACACCAAGACATAACAACAACTGCTAAATCAAATCTATAATCTCCAACACAAGCTTCATTAAAATCAATTACTGCATTTAGTTTATCTTCAAAAAATATAGCATTATCTATAAACAAATCTCCATGAATTAAACCATCATTATTTTCTTCTATTTGTATTTGTGAATAAATATCTAATAAATCTTTTGATGATGTTTTATTGATTAGGTTTAAAAGGTTTTCTTTATTAAAAATGTTTTTATTTTCATTAGTAAAACCTTTTGTTTTATTATGAAAAAGTTTTAAAAACTTAGCTATTTGTTCTAAGTGAGTTTTTTTAACTTTTTGTACTACAGAACCTTTTGTTTTTTCAAATAATAAACAAGGCTTTTGTTTGATTTGAAAAATTTCATAACTATAAAGCTTTGATATCTTTAAATTTTCATACGCTTTTAGGTAATTATGAAGTTTTATTTCATCACTTAACTGTTTTTTGCTACTTTGTTCATATACTTTTAGTACATATTTGTCATCACAAAAATAAACAGTATCAGTTGCTCCATGTGTAGACTCTTTTATGTTTTTAAAAGTGATAGTATCTTTTAAAGCTTTATTTATATCATCTAAGTTTAAAGGTGTTTTTATTCCCAATTTAGAATAACCTCATTTAAAGATTTTTTATTTTCCCATTTTAGTTTTTCTAACTCTGGTTTTTCATAAAATTTATCAACATATCCTAAAGAAAAATATCCAATTAATTTATATTCATCCCTTTGAGTTTTTGTAAGTCCTATGATTTTTTTAACTTTTTTGGGTTTTAATATAGAAATCCAACCCAT
Source organism: uncultured Campylobacteraceae bacterium (assembly GCA_937138295.1). Taxonomy (GTDB): domain Bacteria; phylum Campylobacterota; class Campylobacteria; order Campylobacterales; family Arcobacteraceae; genus JALRJW01. The sequence continues at coordinate 22,235 of CAKZOX010000155.1, read as the reverse complement.
TCCTATATTAAAACTTCTTGCAGTTAGCCACATATTTTGAATAGCACATACAGTTGAGTACTCTCCCATTTTTCTTTGGCTAGTTTGTCCTAAGATATCTTTTTTAGGTTTTTTATATAGTACAGCTATGTTTAAATCAGCTTCTTTAATTCCTTCTAGTTTTAGACTACTATAAATCTTACTATCTTTAAAAATCTTTTTTGCTTTGTTGTTTTCTTTTTTAAAGTCTTTAAAAATTTGGTTTTTAGTCTTTTTATTTTCTATTATTACAAATCTCCATGGTTGGGAAAAGCCAACAGATGGAGCATGATTTGCACTTAGTAGTATTTTATTTAAGATGTCTTTTGGGATTTTTTTATCAATAAATCTATTTCCTCTAACATCTCTTCTTGATTTTATAATTGAAAATAGAGTTTCCCTATGGTCTTGTTCAAATTTCATTTGATTTTTCTTTAATTTTATATATTATTTTTTGTAATTGTTTGTATTGTTCTTTATTTAGTGAGTTTAAATCTTCTATTAAATACTCATATTTCTTAAATGTTTTCCATACATTTTGACTATGAGTTATTCTTTTCATATTAAGTAGTTCTAATGTAGCTATACCATTTACAAAAGCTTTAAGTATATATGACTCTTCTCTTGTAGAATCATCATTTTTATATTTTCTCCATAAGTCTTCACAATCATCATGGGCTTTGATATAGTTGTTTTCTTGAAGATTTGATATTATCCCCTCAAGTTCTTCTTTTGACTGTATAGGTTTATTCATAAAGGGGATTATATCTAAAATAGATTTCTAAAAACTGATAGTTTGTTCTATTCTAACTTTTCTTAGTGGTCTATCACTAATTTTTGTATATTGTTCTCCATTAAATGAAAAGTAATTTTTATAACCTGTAATTACTCTTTTCTTTTTAGGACCTTTTCTTGTCTCACATTTTGTTTCATATACAGTCTCATATCTAGGTTCGGCTCTTCTATCATATGATCTATAATCATCTTTGTATTCTCTAGAATTATTAGCAACAGCAGCTCCTAATATTCCACCTACAACTTTTGCAGCTGTTTTTCCATTACCTTTACCTATTTGATTTCCTATTACTACACCTATTGTTGCTCCAATTAATGTATCAACTCCAATTGAGTTTGTATCATATGAACTATTGTGTCTATAATTATCATTTCTATAAACTCTTTTTTGTACAGGAACTTCATAACACTCTTTAACTTTTTTATTTACAAATGTATATATAGGCTCACTATATGAAACCTTTGCAAAAGTTGTATTAGTTTCATAATTTGCAAATAAACTTATTGAACTTAATGTTAAAACCGATGATGCTATTAGTATTTTTTTGAAGAAAGTTTTCATTTTAAACTCCTGATTTTCTTTTTTTATAAGTGAAGTTTAAAATATATTTGTGAAGCTATTGTGGAACTTTGCAGTTGTGATTATTGAAGTTTACCAAATACCTTATAAATGTCCCAATATTCGTTTATTGCTTCAATTAATTCATCATCATTTAATGTAGTTTTTTCTTTTATACCGTATCTTTTTATAAAAGCATTAGGCATAATTGTATTATCTTTATTGGGGTTTTTTAGATATTCAGCAAGGGAAGATTTAACATTTTTCTCACTACTATATTTTAATAAGTATCTATAAAAAAACTTATCTATACTTACTATCATATTATTATGGCATGCTACACAATTTTTTTCATAACTTGAAGCAAATGAATATGTATTAAATATAATAACAGCTATTAATAGTTTTTTTACCATGATACTTTAAACCTTGTACCTTTATTTATTTCAGAACTAACATCTATTTTTAAATTATACTCTTTAGCAATTAAAGATACTATATTAAGCCCTATTCCAAATCCACCGGCACTTGTATTGAATCTTGTATATCTTTTAAATAAATTTTCTTGATTTTCTTTAGATATGCCAATTCCTGTATCAATTACTTCAAAATAGTTGCTTTTTAAATTGATTTTAATTGAACCATTTACTTTATTGTATTTTATTGCATTAGAAAGTAGATTATCAATTAGCTTTGATATCTTTTTATTATCACACTTTAAATATACCTCTTCTTGTAAATCAAGAGCTATTGACAATTTCTTACTATTAGCCAAAGATTTAAAGTACTCTGCCCTTTGACTTACAATATGAGTAAGATTTAAGTTTTCATTTTGAGATATTAATTTATTTTTTAAAGTTAGAAAAGTTAAGTCTTCATAAATATTAGAAATAGTTTTAGCACCTATTTCAATACGATTTATCTTTTTGATACTTTTATCATCTAAATTATCTTTATCTATCATCTCTATATTTTGCATAATAGCACTTATAGGTGTATTTAATTCATGTGTAGTGTCTTTTATAAATCTATCTAACAAATGTAAAGAGTCTTTCATAGGCTTTATAAAAAGTTTTGACATAAAATATCCAACAATAACCATAAAAATAAACATAAAAAATGAATATATACCTATTTCTTTTAAAACAGCACTTTTCCAAATACCATCATCAGGTATTTCAATTACTATATATTTTGCACCTAAATAGTATGATTCAGGTTGATTTATAAAGTGTATTTGATTATTTGATGTATAAGCTACTTCATCAAATTCTATATTTTGTGAGTTTAGTGTTGAAAAAATCAAAGTTTTATCACTATCAAATATTGCTGAATTAAATTTTTCATCCCTTGGATAAAATTGATATTTGTCAAAGTTTACATGTAGATCTTTTAATCTAAACATAAAGTCATTGGCATATTCTTGAAGAACTTGCCTTTTCTTTTGTAGCATTAAATCTTTTTGTGAATTAAAATACACAAATGAAGAAATACTTAATATAACAATAATAAGTATAGAATATAAAGCAATAAAACCTAAAAGTGTTCTAGTTTCACTCTTGGTTAAATCTATATCCAAGTCTTTTAACACTGACAATTTTCTCTTTCCCCAAATATTTTCTTAAATTTTTTAAATATGTTCGTAAAGAGTTATCACTGTACTCTTCATCATAATCCCATACAAACTCATAAATTCTTTCATGATTTAATAACTCATTTGGATGTTTTAAAAATAGTTTTAAAAGTTTTAACTCTTTTTGATTTAATCTAACATCTACTCCATTTTGTAATAAAACATTTGCTTTACTATCAAATTCAACATCTTTTGCTAGTTTTATTGTGTCTTTTTTTGTAGCTAAATCTCTTTTTAAAATGGTATTAATTCTTATAAGCATCTCTTTAAGTTCAAATGGCTTTCTAATATAATCATCACAACCACTATTAAAGCCTTCTTCTAAGTTATCCATAGAGTTTAATGAAGTAATAAATATACAAGAAGTATCATTTCCTTCATCTCTTAGTTTTTTTAGTAATTCAAATCCATTTATATCAGGTACATTTACATCAAATAAAAATAAGTCAAAATACTCTTCATAAGCTTTTTCTAAAGCCTCTTGACCTGTATAAGAACTAACCACTTCATAGTTGTTATCTTCTAGATATTCACTTAGAGTTTCATTTAAAGTTAAATCATCTTCTAGTAAAAGTATTTTATTTTTCATTTATTTGTCTTTTGGTTTTTTAAATTTTTTTCATAGAACTTTCTTTCTCTTTCGTTCATTGTAGGAACTCTTTGTTTTAACTCTTTTTTGAATTCTTTTTTATTTTTATCTTTGATATATCCCATTATTGCAATTAGTTCTTCATTGCTCATTTCTGAATAGTCTTCTTTTGCATAAGATAAAGAGATAAGTATTGCAAAAACTAGAAAGATTTTTTTCATTTAAAAACGCCTTTATAAATTTGATTATTATTTAAAAAGTATAACACACTATTGTATAAGAATTGTTTTTATCAATATATAAAAAAGTTTACACTATACTCAACAAAAAATTTAAAGAGAGATACATGGTTAAAAATATATTCTTAGTTTCTACTGCTGCTGTTTTATTCACAGGATGCCTTGGGGGTGCTCAAGAAGAAAAATGGACAGCATTTATCTATCCTGATAAAGACAACACTAAAAGAAATATGAAAAGTCCTATGACTTTCGATACATTAGAGATTTGTAAAGAAGAATCAAAAAAACAACTTGATATTTTAGGTATTACTAAAACTGCAACATTTAAGTGTGGACTAAACTGTGAGTTTCATGATGGTATGAAGCTTGAAATCTGTGAAAAAATGATTGGACCAGATGAAGAACTTGAAATCAAAGAAAGTAAATTCTAATTTGAACCTAAATGAATGAAAAAATCTCTGTTAAATATATATTAAAACTATTACTACAGAATAAAAAACAACTAATACTAGGGCAAATGATAACTTTATTTGCCATTTTAGTAAGTGTACCTATACCTTTACTTTTACCCGTTTTAGTTGATGAGGTTTTACTTGAAAAACCAGGTATCACTGTAAATACGATTGATGCATTTTTTGGAAGCTCTAGTGCATTTTTTTATATAGCTATTGTAGCAGCTGCTGTAATCTTCCTAAGATTGGTATATTTCATAGCTGGTGTTTACATAACTAAAATTTTTACATATCTATCTAAATACATTACTTATCATATTAGAGTTAGACTTTTGAGACATCTTGAAAAAGTTAATATGAATGAATATGAAAGCTTAGGTTCAGGGGCAATTGCTGCAAACTTAGTTACAGATGTTGATACTTTAGATAATTTTATTGTATCTGTTGCTAGTAAATTTATAGCATCTGTATTAACTTTATTAGCTGTTGCCATAGTAATTATCACTATTGATCCTATTTTAGGTCTTATGATTTTGTTTATACAGCCCTTAATAATGCTCTTATCTAAAAAAATCTCGAAAAAAACTGGTGTATTAAAAAAAGAAGAAAACAAAGCAGTTGAAGGATTTCAAGACAACATATCTCAAACTTTAGACTTATTTGGTCAAATTAAAGCTTCAAATAAAGAAAAATACTTTTTTGATAAAGCAATTAATAAAGCAGAAACTATAAAAACTACTTCAAATGAATACAAATATAAAAGTACTGCTTATGAAAGATTTTCATTTACTATATTTTTATTTGCTTTTGAAATTTTTAGAGCTAGTGGTTTATTATTGGTTGTTTACAGTGATTTATCTATTGGTATGATGTTTGCTATGTTTGGATATATATGGTTTATTATGACTCCTGTTCAAGATATTTTAACTATACAATACTCATATGCAAGTGCAAGTGCTGCTATAAACAGAATAAACAAAATATTTGACTTAAAAGTAGAAAACAATGGTGAAGAATTATTAGCATTAGATAATAATCACTTAGATATTGAAGTTAAAAATTTAAATTTCTCATATAACAAAGAAAAACAAATCTTAAAAGATATAAATTTAAAAATTAATCATAAAGAAAAAGTAGCTTTAATAGGAGCAAGTGGTAGTGGTAAAACTACTTTAGCTCAAGTAATTTCTGGTTTTTATGAAAAAGATAATGGAAGTATTTTCTACAATAAAGTAAGTATAGATAATATTGATAAAAAAACCCTAAGAGAAAATATCTTTTTAGTTCTTCAAATGCCAATATTATTTAATGATACTTTGCGATTTAATATCACTATGGGAAATAATAATATTAGTGATGAAGAAATATACAAAGCCTTAAAAATAGCACAACTTGAAGAAACTGTTATGAAAATGCCAGAAAAATTAGATACAATAGTGGGAAAACATGGTATTAGATTAAGTGGTGGACAAAGACAAAGACTTTCAATTGCTAGAATGATTATTGCAAATCCTAGCGTTGTTATATTTGATGAATCAACATCTGCCCTTGATGTTCATACAGAAGCAAAACTTTTTACTCAGTTAGAAAGTTTTTTAGAAGATAAAACAGTTATTACAATAGCTCATAGATTAAGTACTGTTAAAAATGCTAGTATGATTTATGTTTTAGATGAAGGACAAATTGTCCAAAAAGGTACACACGACGAACTTGAAGATGAAGAAGGTCATTATTTAGAGTTCGTAAAAAAACAATTAATATAAGGTTTAATATATGCACCCAAGAGTTGATTTAAGAAATTATTTCTTTTATATAGCCTGTACGATAGTATTATTAGCAGGTATTAAAGTAGCTAGTGAAATAGTTATTATTCTATTTTTAGCTATTTTTATTAGTTCAATATTCTCTACTGTATTAAATTTATTGCAAAATAAAGGCTTTCCTCGATTTTTTGCTTATATAGTTGTTTTATCCATTTTTATTGGTGCTACTTTGTTTACAGTTTATATTATCAACTTATCATTACAAGATTTTTTATCAAATATTGATGCATATCAAGAAAAATTAAATAAACTAATCATATCAACAATTGCTTTAGCAGGACAATATGGCTATCAAATAGATAAAGACGCTATATTTGATACATTAAATGTTGGATCTTTCTTCGGTGTTACTACTACACTTATTGGAAGTATTGGAAGTTTTTTAAGTAAATTCTTACTTGTAATCATCGGAGTTGCATTTATATTAGCAGAAACAAAATCTTCTCAAACAAAATTAAAAATGCTGTTTGGTAAAAACCAAAAAAGTTTTGAACACTTTGAGTTATTTTCTCACAATATCAAAAAATACTTTATTGTAAAATCTTTTACGAGTTTACTAACGGGTGTTTTAATTGGTTTTATGCTTATATTATTTGGTGTTGACTACCCTATTTTATGGGGATTTATTGCTGTATTATTCAATTTTGTTCCTGTAATTGGGTCATTAGTAGCTGCTATTCCTGCTATATTGTTATCTTTAATAGAACTTGATATACAAACAACTGCATATATCATGGTATTGTATTTTATTATCAATATTTCAATATCTAATATTTTAGAACCAAAACTTATGGGTAAGGAACTAGGTTTATCACCTTTAGTAATTTTCTTTTCTCTTATTTTATGGGGATGGTTATTAGGAATTGTAGGAATGTTTTTAGCTGTTCCTATTACTATGACTTTAAAAATTGCTTTCAATTCAAATCATCAAACAAAGTGGATTGCACTACTTATGTCTGATATTTCTAAGCAAAAAAAGAGAAATTCATGAAATATTATTCAATTTAAGTTTGTTTTAAATTCAAAAATTGTTATAATAGTGATGTAGAAACAATATACGGAGGTGTTAATGACGAAGGAATTTGATGCTTAATATTGTTAAAGACAAATTAATGTAATTAAGTTTTACTTATTAGTAAAACCGATAGACAAAAGGTTTTGTTTATCACACTCCACAAAAGTCAAGACGCTTGCGTTTTGGCTTTTTTTATTCCCCTAAAACTATAGAATTAATCTCATTTACAAATATATCTACGTGTGTTATTGGTTTATATATTAGTCTTAATGGATCAGTTTCAATTGTTTTCTTTAGTGTTACTGCATCTAAATGAGCTGTAATAAAAACAATAGGAATATCATATTTTGAAATTTTTAATTTATTAACCATTTCAGCACCATCTAACATTGGCATATGAACATCTGATATTATTAAATCAGGGATTATGTCATCTTTTACTATAGCTGTATACGCCTCTAATCCATTTTTATATGTGTAGATGTTTTTATAATATTCACTTAATAAAAACTCTAAAGATTCAGCACTATCTAATTCGTCATCAACTATAAAAATGATTTTATCATTTAATATATCTTCTTTTTTCATGATTTATCCTTTTTTGATACTTTTTAATTTTCAAATGGTATATTTATTAAAAATAAAGCACCATTTACAGTATTAACAGCTTTTATTTCGCCATTCATTGAATTTGAAATAATTGAATATGCCATAGATAAACCTAAACCTGTTCCTACTGATTCATGTTTGGTTGTAAAATATGGAGCATAAATTTTAGATATTATTTCTTCAGAAATACCACCTGCATTGTCTTCAATTGTAATTATTAAAGAATTATCTTTTGTGATTGAATCAATTTTAATCCATGGATTTTGAATATTTCTATCTAAAAATGCATCTTTTGAATTATTTATTAAGTTAATAATAACTTGTTCAATTTCCCCTACTCTTAAATCTAAAGTTAAATTCTCATCAATCTTATAATTAAGTTCAATATTTATTGAATTTTGTTTAAGATTAGTTATTGATATTTGAATTGCTCTTTTTAAAGCATTATAGATATTTACAGGTTGAAAATCTTTTTTTGATTTAATACTATTACTAAAGGTATCAATTGTTTCAGATAAGTATTTTGAAGTTTGAATAATATTTACTAAACTTTCTTCCAAAAATTCTTTATCAATTTCATGACCTTCTTTACTTAAATATAAAAGTCCTGATGCACAAGTAGTTATTACAGATAAAGGTTGTCTCCATTGATGAGCGACATTACATAGCATAGCTTCTAGCGCCACTAACTTTTCTTTATCTTGTAGTTCAATTTGAGATTTTAGAAGTTTATTTGTATTAACTAAATCTTCAATATCTTTGTAATCATCTGAAAATAATTTATTTGTAACACTCATATTATTACCTTTAATAACTTTTCTGATAAAATAATAACATTCAAATGAGACTAAAAAGGGAACTTAAATAAATGTCAAAAACTTTACTATTGATTGAGGATGATTTAGAATTTGCTGAAGCTATTATATTTTTTCTTGAAAGTCATAATTTTAAAGTTCTATATGCAGAGACTTCTACAGATGGTTTAAGTTTAATGAAAGTTAATAAGGTTGATTTAGTAATTTTAGACCTAAATTTACCTGACTTTTCAGGTTTTGAAGTTTGCAAAGAAATAAGAAAACAAAATGATACTCGTATTATAGTAGTTTCTGCAAATATTGGTGTAGATAGTAGAATAAAAGCTTTAAATTTAGGTAGCGATGATTATATGGTTAAACCTATTCATCCTGATGAACTTTTAGCAAGAATAAATGCTAGATTAAATCTTATAAATAAAAATAATAACACTACTAACACCTCAATCTTGACCTATGATAAAGAAAAAAATATCTTTTTATTACAAGGGCAAAAAATATCTTTTACACCTGTTGAATTAAAAATTTTTTCTTATTTACATGAAAATAAAAATAGAAACATAAAAAAAGAAGAATTAAATCAACTCATTGATGCACCTTATGATTCAAGGTCTGTTGAAAAACATATTAGAAAAATAAAATTGAAAGTCAATATTATAGAAGGGAAAGAGTTGATTAAAAGTGAATATGGTTTAGGATATTCACTTGTAATTTAATCATTTAATTCAATAATAAAACTAGTTCCCTTTCCTTTTTTAGTATCAAAATATAATTTACCTTTCATATTTTTCTCTATAATAAGCTTACACATGTAAAGCCCTAATCCAGTACCATTTAAATTACCTTTTGTAGTAAAATATGGATTAAAAATTTTATCTTGAACTACTTCAGGAATTCCATTTCCATTATCTCTTACAACTATGATAATTTTATTATTTGTTTTTTCTGATTTTATATCTATTATTTTAGTTTTATCTTTATTACTTGTTACTAGTTCATCCATAGCATTTGATATTAAAGCTAATAGTACTTGTTGGAATTTATTTTTATATGTCTTTAAAGATAAGTTTTCATCAATATCAATATTTAATAAACATGATTTATTTTTCAATGAATGCCCTATTATATCTATTGTTTCATTTATTGAGTCTACAAGCATAAATGTTTGAACATTTGTATTTTCTTTGTAAAAATTCATAAAATCTTCAATAGTCAAAGATAAAGACTGTATAGTATTTGAAAGTTTCTTTTTGACCATATCAACTTTTTCATAATCAATATTTTCTTTTTTTATTATATTAAATAAATTAGTTTGCCAAACACTCAAAGAGTTTAAAGGTTGTCTCCACTGATGAGCTATCATTGAAACCATATTTCCAAGTTGAGCTAGTCTATCTTGATGAATTAAAAGTGCTTCATGCTCATCTTTTAATTTTTCATCTTCAATTACTTTTGTAATATCTTGTATTATACCTTGAGTATGAACTAAATTTTTATCACTGTCATATTCATTATTCCAGATTACATTTACATATTTGATATTTTTATTTACAGTTATAATTCTGTGATTAAAACTATTATATTCAGAAAAAATTGTCTGATAATCTTCATATACTTTATTAACATCATTTAAGTCATCAGGGTGAACAAAACTTAACCATTTTTTATAAGTGAACTCAGTACCTTTTTTGATTTCAAATATATTGTACATTTCATCTGATAACTCAAGAACATCATTAGGATTATTTACTTTATCATACGTCCAAGAACCTATTTTTGATATCTTTTGTGCTAAATTCATATTTTCTAAGTTTTCTTTTAATTTTTTAGTTTGTTCATAAACTCTTGTTTCAAGATTCGAATTTAGTTCTTCTAGTTTTTTATCTTGTTTAACTTGGTATGTAATATCTTCAGCAATTCCCTCAATTCCTATAAGGTTTTTATTTTCATCATATAAGCCATGGTCATTAATTTTTAGATATGTAGTTTCTTTTGTAATTGGATGTTCAAATTTCATAATAAAACTTGTGTTTTTAACAATATCTTTAAATAACAACTGATATTCACTATCTGCAATATCTAGAGAATTTTTATCCCAATTTACAATTGATTCATATGACTTACCTAATGCATGTTCTAAATTTAAACCCATTATATTTTCAAAGTTTTTTGATAAATAATAAAGATTTCCATTTAGATCATGTCTGTAAGCAAAAATGTTACTTCCTAAATATTCTATAAAATTTTTAAATTGTTGTCTTTGAGAAATTAATTCTTTTTCTTTTTTCTTTTTATCAGTAATATCAATAACTGTTATCATTATCTCTGTACTACTACTACTACTACTACTACTACTACTACTACTACTACTTATTCTATTCGCATAAATACTTACTATTATCTCTTTTCTATCTTTAGTTAAAAATGAAATTTCTTCCTGAAATTTCCCTGTTTCTTTTAAAATAGAGTAATTTTTATTCCCATAATATTTGTATTCTTCATCGTTTTTATAAAATATTCTTGTATCTTGTCCAATTAATTCTTTTTGTGTATAGCCTACAATATCAGATAGTTTTTCATTTACCCATAATATTTTTCTATCTTTTAAATGCAGAAATCCTACTGTGCTTACTTGAGTTAGGGCATCATTTACAGCTGAAGTTTTTTCTACAAGTTTTCTTTGAAAGTAATATAATAACAGCGAAATTATTATTATAGCTGTTCCTAATAAATAGGCTAAAATTGTATAATCTATTTCATACACTATTTCTTTATCTTTATAAGAATAGTTTTGAATAATAGCTTGTACTTCATTTTTATTAGCTAACAATGTTTTATTAATTATATTTAAAAGTAATGGATGTTTGTTTGACACACCAATACTAGGCTTAAATATATCAGTTTTCTTAAATATACCATTAAATTTGAAGTGTTCTTTTCCATCATAATGATACTCATGACTTCTTATTAAATAGTCTATTCTCTCTTTTAAAGCCACATAGTGGTGTTTTGGACTATTTGTTACTGCTTCAAAAATCTTATCCACATTTTCTTCTAGAATAATACTTAACTCTGGATAAGCATTTTTAAAAGATTTATATTGAGCTTTATTAGATGAATAAAATTTATGGCTTGTTAAGTCTATGTAATCATCAAAATATATAGAGTTTTTGTTTCCTGATGATGCTAATGAGCTATAAAATACCGCTTCAGAATTGTAAATATTATTATATTCTGTTTGATTTGATTTTACTGGTAATACAACATCACATGTATTTGTTTCTAATATTGCTTTATTAAAATTATTATAATTTTGGAACTTTTGAACTGTGTAATTTATTTTATTTGTCTTAGCTATAAAATCAAAAATATCTGCTATTAATCCTATTGGTTTATCATCTTTTAAATCTATCAAAGGATAATCATTTGGTTTAATACATAAATTGAAGTTTTTATTTACAATGTATTCTTTCTCTTCTTGTAAAATTTCACTTATTTTATCAGTAGTATTTAATAATCCCCATTTTGTTTGAAGATTTTTTATGTCTTCTTCAGTAAGATTTGTTTCCTGCTGGGTTGTTATTTTTAGTTCTATTTGATTATTTTTTAATTCATCTGAATGCAAAGATATAAAACTTAAAAAAATCAAAACTATCCTAGTAATCATATGTGTGCCTTATTTGAATGTTATTTTAGTGTAGCATTATTTGTAAATATAAACTTCAAAAAAATTATTTTATAAACTAAGTTAATGGTTGTTAATGTTACAATGTATTAAAAAACATTTTAGTGTAATCATATTTAGGAGAAGTTGAGTTGAAAAAGAAAGTTTTAATCATAATATCTATTTTAATTATTGTTCCTAGTATATTAATTATTTTTATGAATTTTCAAGCAAAACTTCAAGATGGATTGAAATCATATATTAGAGCAGAAGGATTATATTCAAAGGGTCAAAAAAACTCTGTGTATTATTTAAGCAGATATATAATCAATCAAAATGAAACAGATTACATAAATTTTTTAACACAAATTAAAATACCTTTAGGTGTAAAAAAAGCAAGATTAGCTTTACAAAATCCTGCTATTGATATTAAAGAAGCCTATGAAGGTTTTAGTGAAGGTAAAAATACTCCACAAGATATTAAAAATATGATTTGGTTATTTGATTATTTCAAAAATATAGACTTTTTTAAAGATGCTATTATTATTTGGGAAAAAGGTGATAATTTAAATACAAAAATTAAATTAATTGGTGAAGATATCCACAATATTATAAGTAATAATAAGAATTTAACTCAAAAACAAAAAGATATTTTAAATAATTATTCAAATGAACTGTTTTTGCTTAATGAAGAACTTGAGAAGTTTGAAACAAGATTTTCAACTATTTTAAGCAATATATCTATTGATTTCAAAAATTATTTGCAAATTGCTGGGTTTTCCATTTTTGCTTTACTATTAATTATATCTTTATTACTTGCTAGAAGAATTTTAAATGAAATAAATGAATCCCAAGAAAAGCTAAGTAATTATAAAAATAATCTTGAAAACTTAGTAGAGGAAAAAACAGTTAAAATTATTGAATCTGAAAAGTTTTTATCAAATATTATTGAAAGCTCTTTAGATGGTATAGTTACAATAAATGATAAAGGTATTATTGAGACTTTTAATAAAGCAGCAAGTGATCTTTTTGGCTACACAAAAGAAGAAGCTATTGGTCAAAATGTAAATATTTTAGTACCCTCTCCCCACCATGAAAAACATGATGAATATATTGAAAACTATATGAGAACTGGAATTGCAAAAGCTATTGGAAGAACAGCTGAGTTATACGCACAAAGAAAAGATGGTTCAAAATTTTTAGCTTCCCTTAGAATTGGTAAAATTGATTTAGAGAGTAAAACTATTTTTACAGCATTAATACAAGATATAACAGAAATCAAAAAAGCTCAAAAGGAATTAGAAAAAGCTAAAGAAAAAGCACTAGATGCAACTAAGACAAAATCCTCTTTTTTAGCTAACATGTCCCATGAAATAAGAACACCTATGACAGGTATTATAGGAATGTCAAAATTAGCCCTAGAAACTGAACTAACAAAAAAACAAGAAAATTATCTTAAAAAGATTAATTTATCAGCAAACAATTTGTTAGAAATAATCAACGATATTTTGGATATTAGTAAAATTGAAGCTGGTAAATTAGAAATAGTAAAAGAAGATTTTGATTTATTTGAAGTAATTCAAAATGTAATAAATATGGTTGAAATAAATGCCATGGAGAAAAACTTAGATATTAATGTTGATTATGACCATTCTTTAGGTAGAAGTTACTATGGAGATGCTTTAAGAATAAATCAAATTCTTATGAATCTAATTGGAAATGCCATAAAATTCACCCATCAAGGTGAAATTAAATTAAAAGTTTTTAAAGTTGATAAAAATCATTTGAGATTTGAAGTTATTGATTCAGGAATTGGTATACCAAAAGAACTCCAAGATAAATTATTTGATTCATTTGAACAAGCAGATAGTTCAACTACAAAAAAATATGGAGGAACAGGTCTAGGTCTTTCTATTTGTAAACAACTTGTTGAAATGATGAATGGTAAAATATGGTGTGAAAGTGAAGAAAATATTGGTAGTAAATTTATCTTTGAAATTGAACTTGAAAAAATAGATAAAAAATCAACTATTAAAACAAACATCAACTTAGAAAAATCACTTGAAGGTATTTATGTGTTATTAGCTGAAGATAATTTAGTTAATCAAGAAGTTATTACAGAAATATTAACATCAAAGGGAATAAAAATTGATATTGCTAATAATGGTTTAGAAGCTGTTGAAAAATTCAAAGCTAATCAAGATGATTACGATGCTATTTTAATGGATATTCAAATGCCTATATTAGATGGTTATGAAGCCACTAAACAAATAAGAAAACTAAATATAGATATTCCTATAATTGCCCTTACAGCAAATGCAATGAAAGAAGATATTGAAAAAACAAAAGCAGTTGGCATGAATGCCCATTTAAACAAACCAATTGACTTTAAAAAATTGTTAGAAACTATAAATAAGTTTTCAAATATACATGAAAATATTGAAGAAAAAGAAGAAGAAAAATCTAATATTAGCTCACAGATACCTGAGTTTAAATATTTAGATGTAGATTATGGACTTAATTTAGTTATGGGTATAGAACCTGCTTATTTAGAGTTAGTAAAGGGATTATTAAAATATAAAACTATGGACTTCAATAGCTTAAATGATGAAGAACTAAAAAGAACAGCACACTCTTTAAAAGGTTTAAGTGCTAGTGCTGGGGCTTCTGAATTAAGTGAATTATCTCTTGATTTAGAAAAAACTTTAGATAGAAATAAAATAGATGGTTTGAAAGAAAAATTAAATATCATCTGTGAAGATATAGAAGAAAAACTAAATATCAAATAATTCAAATAAATTATATTTCAAAATGTAATTATATTGATTTTTAATCACAAAATGTAATATAATATGTTTATGAAATTTAAATATTTACAAAATCATCATTTAACATTTATTTCAAATTATTGTAAAGATAGATGCATAGAAATTGTTATAAACCATCATAACGAAAAAGAAGAAGATATAGCCTATTATAGAGGGTTATACAGTGGATATATCTATGTAAAAAAACTTTGTAGATTAATAAGGTTTTGTAAGAAAAGTGTTTCAAATAAAGAATTATATGAACACTTAAAATATAAAAAAATAAACTGTGATAATCACAAAGGTATTATCACAGCTTTTCATGATGTTAGAAATGTAATACTAGATTTATGATAAAGTATTTATTTCTTCTATCGTTTTTGCTAAACTATCTTTAATTTTATTTATAAGATACTCTTTATCTTCTTTGTCATTTAAATAACTTTGACACAATTCAAATATGTTGTTTACCTTTAAATTACCACTTGCACCTTTTAATTTATGAACATATTTTTCTAAAGCATCATCATTATCCTCAATCATTTTTAGTTCATTTTCATAGTTTGTATATTTATTTGCGAATAATTTCAATAAATCAATTACCATATCTTCATCGCCTAAAGTTTCATTTAATCTCTTTAAATCAAAAGTTTTATATTCTTTAGGTAAATCACTTGCTAATGTAACTGATTTAAATTTTTTATTAGGGTTGACATTTTCTTTCTTTTCATCTTTTATTTGAAAATATCTCTTTATTACACTATTTATATCTCTAGTAACTATTGGTTTTGTTATATGCATTTCCATACCAACTTCATGGGATCTATGTATATCTTCTGCTAATGCTCCTGCACTTAAAGCAACAATTGGTGTTTTAGTATCAAATTCTTTTATTTTCAATGTAGCATCATAACCATTCATAACAGGCATTTGAATATCCATAAATATTATGTCAAAACTGTTAACTTTACAAAACTCTACGGCTTCTAAACCATTGTTAGCAATTGTTATTTGAAAGCCTATATTTTCCAATAAAGTTTTAGCTACCACTTGATTTATTTCATCATCTTCTACTAAAAGAGCTTTATGAGTATTTTTTAGCTTTAGTAATTTATTACTAGTTTGTTCAGTAATGCTATTTTTTGATTTAGAAACTTTTAAATCAAGATTAAAGAACATCATTGTTCCTTTATTTAGATTTGACTCAAACCATATATTTCCATTCATCAATTCTACAAGTTGCTTTGTAATACTTAAACCTAAACCTGTACCTCTAAATTTACTTGTATTAGATTTATCATTTTGAGTAAATGCTGTAAAAATATTTTTCTTTATATCTTCATCCATTCCAATTCCTGAATCAATAACAGAAATCTTAATCTTTTCCGTGTCGATACCTTTTCTTGCTTGTGAAACTGATAATTTTACAAAGCCATCATTAGTAAATTTTGCTGAATTTGAAAGTAAATTCATAATAATTTGATTAATTCTAAATTCATCACCAAGTAAAACAGGGCTAATATTTTTATCATAGTCAACTATAAACTTTAAACCTTTACTTTCAATTTGTGGTCTCATTAAACTATCTACATTTGAAATAAGCTGCTTTAAACTAAAATTATTTTCAAATATATTTATTTTTCCACTTTTTAAAGCAGTAAAATCTAAAATATCATTAACTACATTTCTAAGTATTCTAGAAGAAGATTTTATGATATTTAATCTCTCTTTTATTTTTTCAGGGCATTCTTTATCTGCCAATAAAATATCTGTAATACCTACAATACCATTTAGAGGTGTTCTAATTTCATGACTCATATTTGATAAGAATTGTTCTTTCGTGTTACTTAATTCTAAAATTTTGTCTTGATTTTCTATTAGTTCTTCTTGTTGAGCTCTTAATTCCTCATCAGAACAAGATAATTCTTCATTTAAGTTAGCTAATTGTTCATTAGTAATATTTAACTGTTTGATTGTATTTTCTAATTCACTAGTTTTCTCTTGAACTCTTTTAGCTAGTATTTTATTGTGTTCTTCTAAAATAATTTCAGAAGTATTATCTTTTCTATAAGCTATGTAGCCAGTGATTTCATTATTTTCATCTTTTTCAGGATATATATTTATATCCCAATATCTTCTTTTTCTATTTTTTGTTATGATACTAAGATTTCCATGGAAGTCTTTACCTTCTTTTATAGTATCCCATAGATTTTTATATACTTCATTTTCAATCTTAGAATCTTTTATAATACGATGATTTCTTCCTAATAATTCTTCTCTAGAGTATTCAGTTAATCTACAAAATTCATCAGTAACATAAGTTATATTACCTTTTAAATCTGTCTTTGACATGATTACAAAAGAGTTAATTTTATCTGCTAACTCATTTTTATTTCTAATTGCTTTATCAATTGCATTTTTTAAATATGTATTTTTAAGTAAGAACAGTAATATAAATAAAACAAATATATTTACAATTATAAAATTAATTAATATAGAGTTTTCATAATCATTAGTTATTTTTGCTAACTTTTTATTATCATATAAAATTTCTAATTTTAATTCATCTTTATTTTCAAGGTCAATATTTTCTATAAAAAGTAATGTTTCATATTCTTGTTGAACATATTTTGGAGTTTTTAAGTATTTACTCCATTGGGGAATTGTTTTGTCATTTGACATTAAAATATGATTGTCTTTATCTAAAATTATTTTTTTAAATGTTTTTTCCTCTAACAACTCGGCTAAAGTATTTTCCATATTTATATTAACAATTAAAATTCCATCAAATTGTCCATTTGTATAAACAGGAGTTCCAATACGTAAAGTAGGTTTATAGGGAACTTCAATTTTCCCATATTCAACATTCAAATCAAGATATGAATACCAAAATGTATTAGCTTTAGTTCTTTTAGTATCAACAAAATAATATCTATTTGATTTATTTTGTAATTCTTTAACTAATTGAACTTCTTTAGATTTTTTGTCAACTCTAATAACTTCTTTTCCAAACTTATCTAAATATCTAAGTTGAAATAAATCTCTATTATTTTTTGCTAGAGTTAAAAATAGGTCTTCTAAAAGCTCTTGTTTATAAAAGAAATTTTCATCATTTGAAAAGATTTGATAATCTTTATTTTTTTCATCTAAGTACTCATTAAAAAATTTATTAGATAGTATTGAACTTAAAATAGTTTCATACTCTTCTAAACTAACATTTAATGAACTGTTGAAACTCTGAAACTCTTTTTGAGCATCTATTTTTAATTCTTTTAAAACTAAGTTTTTATGATTATTTGATAAATAGTTATAAAAAACTATTGACAAAAGTACAACTAAAATACCTATAAGATATATACTGTTTTGTTTTAATTTCATGATTTACCTGTTAATTAATATAATCTTATATTCTACTTAATAATATATGTATTACTACTTAGGAATATTACGCTAATATAAATTCATGAAATGCCCTTTATGTAACTCAAAATCTACATTAATATTTAAAGATAGTCATTATCGATGTGACAACTGTCTTGCATATTTTAAAGACTCAAATCTATATTTAATTGGACAAGATGAAAAAAAGATCTACGACCAACATAAAAATGATGCGAATGATATTAGATATCAAGATTTTTTATCTCCTATTACTAATGCTGTTTTAAAAGAAATACCAAAAAACTCTATTGGTTTAGACTTCGGCTGTGGTACAAATAGTGCTATTATAAAAGTTTTAGAAGACAACAACTATAACTGTTTAGGATATGATATTTTTTACAAGGATGACAAAGAGTTATTAGATATGAAATATGATTATATTACTAGTTCTGAGGTTATAGAACATTTTTATAATCCTAAAAAAGAGTTTGAACTTTTAGTTTCAATGTTAAAACCTAATGGTGCTTTATATCTAATGACAGATGTATTTGATGAAAATAAAAAAGATTTTTCAACTTGGTATTATAAAAATGATCCAACTCATGTATTTATGTATCAAAACAAAACATTTGATGTAATAAAAGAACTTTTTGGATTTAAAAAAGTTGTAGTACATAATAGGCTGATAAAATTATATTTATAAGGCAATTTTTAGTAACATATCTAAAAAATTAATGGAACTTTTAATTAAAGGAAAACTACTTTGAACAAAAATAAACATTTTAAAAAAATATCAAATTACACTATGGTTGGTGGATTAGGAGCTGTGTTAGTTCTTGGTCTTACAGGTTGTGAAGATAAAGGTATGAATGGTCAACAACAAGGTCAATCAAATGCATTTACACAAGCTTCACAAGCCCAAGGTGCTTTTGTAGTTATTGAACAATTACCACAAGGTGGATATACAATTGCAGATGAATTTCCTGCGTCTAAAACAACAATTGTATTAAGAAAACCAGATGGTAGTGAAAGAATTTTATCTCAAGCTGAAATTGATGCACTAGTAAAAGAAGAAGAGAAGAAAATTGATAATGGAACATCTCCATTAACAAATCCAGATGCTCAATTAACAGATGGAGGAATGGGACTTGGTGGAGTTTTATTGTCATCAATTGCAGGGGCTATGATTGGTTCTTGGTTAGGTAACAAATTATTTAATAATCAAAATTATCAAAATCAAAGAAAAGCCCAATATAAATCACCTCAGACTTATTCAAGAAGTCAAAGTTCATTTACAAAAGCTGCTTCAACTTCTAAAACATCTTCATCTTCTAAAAAGAGTGGATTTTTTGGAAGCTCTTCTACATCAAAATCTTCTTCAAGTTTTGGTTCTAGAAGTTCAAGTTTTGGAGGATAAACAAATATGAGATTAGAAAAACTTCAACCTTTAACTAATGAATATTTAGATTCAATTGGTTTTACATGGCATACAGATAGTGATGATAGTTCATATATAAGTGATGAAATTGTAGTTATTTCAGAAGAAGAAGCAAACAATTACTATGAAGCTGTAAACGAACTTTATGATATGTTTTGTGAAGCTGGTGATTATGTAATAGAAAATGACCTATTCCATGATTTAAATATTCCTTTTAATCTTGTAGAAGTTATCAAAGAGTCATGGGAAAATGATGTTCATTGGCATTTATATTCTAGATTTGATTTAGCAGGTGGTATTGATGGAAAACCTATAAAACTTATAGAATTTAATTCAGATACACCAACTTCACTTTTTGAAACGTGTATTATTCAATGGGCATTATTAAAAGCAAATGGAATGGATAATGCAAGTCAATTTAACAATCTATATGAAGCTTTAAAAGATAATTTTAAAAGAATAATAACTTTAGATAGTGAAATTGAAAAATTTGATGAATACTATTCAAAACTTGGTTGGAAAATACTATTTTCATCAATTTCAAGTTCATCAGAAGATATAAACACAACTAAACTACTTCAAAGTATAGCTAATGAAGCAGGTTTTAATACTGATTTTGAATATATTAATAATGTTCAATTTAGTGATGAAGGAATATTTAAAGAAGATGAATTATTTGAATTTTGGTTTAAACTAATTCCTTGGGAAGATATTGCAATTGATGAAAATGAATTAGCTTTAATTTTAACAGAAATTATAAAAGAGAAAAAAGCAATTATTTTCAATCCTGCTTATACTTTAATGTTTCAATCTAAAGGTTTTATGAAAATATTATGGGACTTATATCCAAATCATCCCCTACTTTTAGAAACTTCTTTTGAGCCTCTAGAAGGAAAAAAACAAGTTGAAAAAAGATGTTTTGGTAGAGAAGGTGCAAATACAAAAATAATAAATGAAGATGGAAGTATAGACGTACAAACAGATGGAGATTATGAAGGACATAAAGCTATCTATCAAGAATATGTAGAACTACCTACAGATGAAAACGGTAACTCATACCAAGCAGGAGTATTTTTTGCTTACGAGGGATGTGGTTTAGGTTTTAGAAGAGGTGGAAAAATTTTAGATAATATGAGTAAATTTGTTAGTCATATGATTGAAGAGTAAAAATCTTAGATTTTTACTTTTTAAAACTCTCAAAATCATTTAAATAGTCATCTAAAATATAAAATTCTACTTTATCACTAAACTTAATATCTAAATCCATTAATATAATATTTTTCAAATCATATTTGTCAAGTTTTACTAAATCTTTTCCTGTTGTCACAAAGGTAAAGTCTTTATATTTTTCTTTTAAACTTTTTATATCTTCATCACTAAAATCATAATGATCAGGAAAACTTTCTAAAATAGTATCGTTTGGTAAAAATTCTAAAAGCCTAGTTGGCTTTGAAATAGCTGTTAATAAAATTAATTTTTGTGGTAAGTCTTTAATTTCTTTGTTTTTTTGTTTAAAGGTAATAATTCTCTCAAAATCACTTCCCTCTTTTAATTCAATATCAGCATGCATATAAAAACCCTTTGGCTCTCTATATCCACCACTTGGTAAACAATAAATATTTGTAGGCTCTTTTTTTGGTCTTAAAAGTATATTGAATTTTTTGATGTCATATTTAGAAAAACCATCATCTAAAAATACGATTTTACAACCTAACTCTTTTGCTTTAACAATAGCTTTTCTTCTATCTTCACTAACTATAACAGTAGCTTTTGGTAAAGATTTAGCTAAAAGCATAGCTTCATCTCCACTAATACTTATATCTTCTAATATCTTACCTTTGTTAGAAATTACATATAAACCTTTAGATTTTCTACCATAACCCCTTAAAACGATACAAGCATCATCATAATCTTTAGCAAGTTTTATAGTAACAGGAGTTTTACCACTTCCACCTACTATAATATTTCCTATTGAAATTACAGGTATACCAAAATCTATCTCTTTGGCTTTAGCTCTTTTTATAAAAATAATTAACATATAAATAAAAGTTAAAGGAAAAACTAAAAATGATATAAGTTGCTGAAAAGGTGTTGGAAAGAAGAGATATTCTTCTATCCATAAGTGTAGTTTTTTATTCAAAGTTTAATTTACCTATTTTAAACCCATATATTAAACCCATTGAGATGCTACATCAATGATTTGGTCACATACGTAATTTACTTCATCATCTGTTAGACTATCATAAATAGGTAAAGATAAAATTTGTTGATAGTTATTTAAAGCATTTGGATATGCTGTAATTTTAATTGAATATTTTGTTTTGTAATAAGACAAAAGATGTAAAGGAATATAATGTAAAGCAGTAGCAACTCCTCTTTCTTTTAGTTCCCTAGCAAAAGC
>CAKZOX010000154.1 GCA_937138295.1 uncultured Campylobacteraceae bacterium | reverse complement strand
TCTACATTTAGAGATGATAATGGTTTATGGGAAAATCATAAAATTGAAGATGTTTGTGTAAAAGGTTGTTTACAAACAAATAGAAAAATGACTATAAATTTCTATAATATATTAAGAACTGGGTTAAAAACAAAAGAACCAAATAAAGCCCATATTGAAGTAGCTAAACTTAAAAATAAATATCCAAATGATATAGCAATTATTACTCAAAATGTAGATGATTTATTTGAAAAAGCTGGTTGTAGTGAAGTTATTCATTTACATGGTTTTTTAAAGCATCTTAGATGTGAATCTTGTAATGATATTTTAAATATTAGTTATGATGCGCAAGATGATCAGAAACATATTTGTAAAAAATGTAATACCCTACTTCGACCAAATATTGTATTTTTTAAAGAGCAAGCTCCAATGTATGAGAAATTATACAAAGAATTAGATGATTGCCAAGTTTTAGTTGTTATTGGAACAAGTGGAGCCGTAATAAATACCGATATGTTTTTAAATCCTGATATTAAATTATCAATACTAAATAATCTTGAAGAAAGTGCCTATATTAATGACACTGTTTATTCTAAAGTTCTATATAAAAAAGCTTCAGATGCAATTGATGATATTATAGTTGATGTTGAAGATTATTTAAATAAAATATCATCAAATTTATAAATTTTTAAAAGGATTATATTTGCATACATATACGATTAATGATGTTTGGATGGCATTAAAATTAGCTTTTGGTAACTTTTTTACTTGGATGGCCTTTTTATGGCTTCCTTTAATTTTTTTTGCTCCAAGTGTTGAAGCAAATGATGAATTATCAAAAACAATAGTTCAGTATTTTTTCTATTTTTCTATAATTGTAACACCTTTGATTCTTATACAAAGTATTTTCATATATTTAGCAAATAGAACATACATCGTAGATTTGGAAACAGGTTTAATTACATTTCCTCGTTCAGATATTGAAAATAGTATTATGGCTATTATTTTACTTTATCCTTATTGGAATTTAATGAGAACAATGACGATAAATGCTTCTGAAATTGAGAATTTATATTTAGATACAAAAAGATGGTCTACTAAACATAAAGTAAGTAATGGTACTACGGCAGGTGGAAAAACTAAATACAAAACAGAAACAAAAAATCATGTTAGATATACAATAAATATTGCAGGTACTTTTGGTTCAGCTAATTTACAATTTTTAGATAGACAAAAAAGAGATGAAGTTAGAAATGCTATTCAACAATGTGTTAAACAACATAGTGGCAAAAATATTGATAGAAAAGTATCAGAATTTAATTAATTAGTGAGGAAAATATGCAATATTTAATAGGATTACCAGTAATTGGATTTGTAATAATGTTTATTTTAAATATTATTTTGGCAGGTCTTTTAGCCTTAACGTATACAACTTTAACTAAAGAAGTTCCAATTGTAACATTAGAATTTAAAAAATTAGACCATAATAAATTTAAAGCTTTTTTAAAAGATAAAGAAGGAGATGATTTAGGAGCCTATGAAATATTTGGTGATCAATGGCAATTGGATGCAGGATTCTATAAAATGGAATACTTTGCAAATTTACTTGGTATAGAATCTAAATATACGTTAGATAGATTTCAGGGTAGATACAAAAATATAGATGATGCAAACAGTAAAAAGTCCATATCATATCAACTGGAAAGTAATTCTTTAGTTGAGAATTTCGGATTCTTTTTTGATACTACTTATGGTAGTTCAACATATGAAGATATTGAATTAAATACTTTATATACAGTTTTAAAAACTCCAACTGGACTTATGGTTAGAAAACAATATTTAGAGACAAAAGGTAAAAAAGTAAATGAAAATTATTTTGATAAAGCAAAAAAGATTATTGGCCTGTAAAAGAGTGTTGTAAATTTGTATTAAATAACTAAAAATACACCTAAAAAACTCATCAAATCTACCCTTATTTTTATAATATAGTTAATCGTAAGAAGGGTAGATTGATATTAAAAGATCAAATAGCCTAAAGCTTATATTTCTAAAGCAAAAAAATTGGGTATTAAACTTTGTTTATCTACACCTGGATTTGAAACTAAAATTTCATTTATTTTATCAAGCTTATTTAAAGGATGATGTAAATGTCCACATAACACAAATTTAGGAGATAAAATACCTTTTTTTAGATTTCTATAAAACTCTTTATCACCCCATTCTTGATTTGTTTTTTCATGAATAGAAGCTTTAGTTTTTGCTGGTGGAATATGATAAAGTAAAATATCGCAATTATCAAATTCATAAAATTCTGGGGCAATATAAGGGATACAGCCAAATTTTATTCCGTCAATTGTTTTAATGCTATTGTCACTATAAATATTAGAAATTTTATTTAGCCAATCTTCATTGTCTAATTCTTCAATATCATGATTTCCACTACAAACAAACAGAGGCTTTTTAAACTCTTTCATCCAGTTTGTAATCCAATTAATTTGTTCCAAAAGAGTTTCCTCTTTTGAATCATCTAAAAAATCACCTGTAATGCAAAAAACATCATAAACAGTTTGCTGCTTTGCAATCCATTTGAACCAGTTTTTATTGAAGTGAAGGTCTGTTGTATGTAAGATTTTCATGTATTAAGTATTTGTCATCTCTTTATCAGCAATAATGTTTACTTTTAAATCCTTTATTAAACTGTCTTTAGTTGTGTAATATTTTGGTTCATTATCATTAAATTCTATTTTATATTGCCAACTCCCATTAAAGTCGCCATAAAAGATTTTAATTTTGTCATTATTAATACATATATACTTAGGAAGATCAATAGAATTTGGATCTGCATAATTAATATTATTAAATGAAAATGAACTATCATCTTTAATTTGTAAATATAAAGAATAAGTATAATATTCAACATGTTTTCCATTAGTTTGAAGTTTACTTAAAACTAAAATATCATTTTCATTTTTCATTCTGATTTGGTACTGAGAACAATATTTTAAAACTGCTTCATTTTTAATAAAACTATATCTCCAATCATTAGTTTTGTCAAAGTCATCAATTATTTCCTGCAAACCTCTTTTATCTTCTAATAAATCTCTTAAAATTAATCTTTTAAACTCAGAATGAAATACTTGTTTCCAATTATCATCTTTAGCCCTTTGACTTTCAGCATTAAATGAACAAAAAGTTCTATTTCTCCATTCATTCATATCTCCCACCAAATAATCACCTTTTGACAAAAGAGCTCTTTGAAATAAAAACTTTTCTTCATCTTTTTTAAATAATTCATTAAACCTTTCAAAATAATCTTTAAACTTTTCTAATTGATACCCAGCAATTTCAATTAAAAATGAAATGT
Source organism: uncultured Campylobacteraceae bacterium (assembly GCA_937138295.1). Classification (GTDB taxonomy): domain Bacteria; phylum Campylobacterota; class Campylobacteria; order Campylobacterales; family Arcobacteraceae; genus JALRJW01. The sequence continues at coordinate 8,439 of CAKZOX010000154.1, read as the reverse complement.
GTCCATTTAAATAAGGATGTTTTTCTGCTTTATCAATTGCTTCTTTCCAATCAATATCTGGATTATTTACTACTAACTTTGCTTTTAACTGTTCTTCTTGTTGTTGAAACTCTAAACTTCTATGTCCTTTATTAAGTTTATCCGTAGATAAAAACTCCTCACTTGCAATATATTCGTATAAATTCTGAATATTGTCACTCATAGTACTAATGAGTTTTAAAGTATCTTGGAATTTTTCTAATTTATCTATATTAAAATTTTCTATTATATTCTTTGTTATTCTTTCCCAGTCCTTATATTCCTCACTATCAAAATCTATATCATTTGAATTTTTTAAAAGATACATCATAAGAGTGTGAAACTTTGCTCTATCCCAATATGAAATATCTTTTTTAGAAATATATATTTCTAAATAAGGATGATTTTTTTTAGCTTTATTTAATTCACTTAATACGTTAAGAATATTTATTAAATTATTTAAGTTAGTGTCATCTACCAAAATTTCTTTATAAATATCTATTACATCTATTTCTTTTAAATCTTTTGTTTCTTTAAGTTTATCTGATATAAGACCAAGATTAATAATGCAATTTGTAAAAAAGTTCAGAAATTTGTCATCAATATAATAATAACCATCTTTTTTAGGTTCTTCACCTTTAAAACTCCAAAATAAATCTGTCCATTCATTATCTAATTTAGAAGCCACTTTAGGGTCTAATAATTCCACAAAATTTGATTTGAAATTTTCAAAATGCGTCAAAGGTTTACCTCTCGCATTCATTTTAATATAAAGTTCATCTGTAAGATTAAAATCATTCAAAGGTAAAAAATCAAAAGTAATTGCTTTCTTGTTATCTTCATGACAAACTAATTTATCAAACAAGTTATTGTCTTCTGTATTTTTAAATCTTTCATGAATTGAATCAAGCATATTTAACATAGATTTTATTGTAGGGTCTTTTTTCCATGATTTAAAAAACCAATTTTTATCTTCTATTAATTTTGATAACTTTTTATCTTCTTCTTTTTCAAAATTACCAATATCTAATAAATATATTTGGTTTGTAGATAGAGCTTTACAAAATTCTCGTGAACTAACTCTTGTTTCATAAGTAAATTTTTGTAATTTTTTACTTGCTTCGTCAAATCTGTTTTCTTTTGTAGCTAAATACCAATGTAATAAAAAAAGTGTTGTTAATCTTTGTTGCCCATCAAGAGGAATTAGTTTACCATTAATTATTCTTCCATATACAAAATCAAGATTTACAGTTTCATCAACATTTTTTATCTTATTATATAAAACATCTAAAAATTTATCTCTAATTTTATTTTCATCAATTCTTCCTTGAGCATAATCTCTTTGAATAATAGGTATTTCTATTAAATTTTCATCAAGTAATTTCCAAAAAGTATATTTATTGTTGCTCATTTTCATTTCCTTGCTTTAATTCATTAAATGTCTTTAATATAGTATTTTTATAATCTTCTGCATCTTTCTGCTGCCATTTATCTAATTTTTCTACATCATCAGTATAATATTTTAAAAAAAGATTTTTAGTACAAATTGGAATAAAGGTTCCATTCATATCATTCTCAATAATTGTTTTTCTTTTTATAGGGAAAAATGCATTGCCATAACCTCGATTTGTTTTAGAGTCAAGAAGGGTTAAGTTTCCAATATCATCCTTTTTAAATTCATCATCACCTTCAATTTCTTTTTGAAGATCATCAAAAAATTGTTTAAACTCTTGATCCTTCATGTTTATGATATCTTCTATTTCGTTTTTATCTTTAATAAAATCTAAAATACTTGTAATCCATGTTTCTCTTTGTCCTTTTTCTGGATATTTATCAGTTTGAGAGCGAATATGTTCTATATCCCAACTTTGTGTCTTATATCTATCAAATTGAAATCTTAAGTTTGATTTATCATTTTTTATAATAGTTGATAAATTAAACCATAAAAGCACTTTTCTAATATCATTCTTATCATCATATGTTAAAGATTCAATATCAATAAATTCATTATTATTTTTAAAAACTTCTTTTATTTTTGTATCTAAAAAATTTTTAAACTCTTTTTTTGTACTATTTACTTTTGTATATTCTGTAATAAAATCAAGTATTATTTTTGATGAATATATTGCCAAAAACCCTACTTTATGAAAAAATTCTCTATCTTCATACCATTCATTTAAAATTCTAAAATAGTTTTTAACTTCATTCCATAATTTTTCATAAATTGTTACTTCATTTTTTTCTTCATCACGTTGATTATTATTTTGTAAATAATGATTTATAATATGGAACTCATAGTATTTATCTATTGGCTTAGATTTTCTTAATTCTTTTAACTTTTCTTGATTTTCATTAAAATATTTTTCAGCTATTAGCTCAAAAATAAACTCAATTCTTGTAGCTTTTTCATTTTTATCTTTATTGATAAAATACCAGAAATTATCATTTTGTAAAGAATATTCTATATAATCCCATTCGGAAGCTAATTCAAATTGCTTGTTCTTTTTCAGTTCATCATTATTCTGATTACTATATCCCTGAATTAATAATGCTTTTATTAATTCCGCATTAGTAAGAGGAATTTTTCCCATATTAATTCTTGTAAAAATTTCTATATCTTCTTTATATTTATTTTTTAGATCTGACAAACTATTTTCTTTATGTTCAATTTCATACCAAATAATTTTTGTCTTATTTAATAAAGTAGATTCAAAATCATTAATAATATTCATTCGAGTACTAAACCATTTTTTAATAGTTTCATATGCATTATAAATGTGAAAGAAATCAATGTTTTCTGTTTTTCTATCTTCATCTATTTTCATTAAATATTCATGACTTGAATCTCTTGTTTCATAAAAAATATCATAAATTTTTAGTCTATAATCCTCTGAAAGTCTGTTATTAAAAAAAGTTAAAATTATTTTAATTGTTGTTAATCTTTGCTGTCCGTCAAGAACATCCCATTTTAATGAATTATCTTTATTTCTTTTAACAACAACAGGCTGTAAACAATAGAATTCATCTTGGTTTTTGGTTTTTTCAAACTCTAAAATATCTTCCAATAATTCTTCTACTTGCTGTTTTGTCCATCTATATCCTCTTTGATAAGATGGAATAAAAAAACTTTCAGCCTTCCCTTCTTCATTATATAATAGTTCATAAATAGATTTTAATTTTAACTTGTCACTCATTTAATATCTCCTAATAATATTTATTATATCAAAAATATCTTTCTTATTTTATAATACCACTAATAATTATTTGATATTCAATTATCTCTACATCTTTATTCACCGACTGATAAGTTGAAAAAATTACATCTGCATCTTCAATTATAAAATCATTTAGTTTAGCGATTAAATCATTTATCACTAAAAAATCTTGTTCTTTATGAATACCAAATTTTATTAAAACTCCTTTTGCTTTAATCAAATCATTTTTTATTGTTTCAGCAAGACTATTTACAAATTTACTTATTTTACAACTATCATTAACAAATGAAACTCTACCTTTATGAGATAGAATTATCTTATAATCATCAAAATCTATATTAATATGATCCACTAAAATTTCCTTTTACTCTCTTATTTAAAACCTTCACTATTCATCTCATCTAAATCATCATCAAAAGCAGGAGCAAACTCTATATCTGGATATTCTTTTTTTAGTTTTTCATAATTAAAGATTGAGCCTTTTCTGTGTAATTTTATATTTACATAAGCAAAAGATATTTTATTATCCATTAGTCTTTTGAACTCTTTATCAAACTGACTTATACTTAATCTATGTTCTTTTTTATTAAATATTTCTGCTGCACTTTCTTCTTTTGATTCCATTGAATAAATCCAAAAATAGTATTTATACATTAGTGGATTTGGATGGATATTTGAACCTGATACAAATATAGCTGTAAAATCTTTATTTCTTTTTGCTAACCACTGTTTTGCAGCTTCTTTTGTAATTCTTTTTGGGAATATCATAATTAATTTCCTTAATATTATTTTATGTGTGAAAATAACTTTTGATCTTCAATAGCTCTAAAATCAAAATTATTTTTTAAAATCTCTTCATATTGAGACACTCTTTTGTTTAATCTAAAATATCTATCAAGATTAAGCTTATCTTTTTTAGTCAATTTCTTCGAGACTCTTGAATGACTATTGCGGTGTTTTTTGTTTTTAAATAATCTGTTAATTTCATATTTGTAAGGGAAAACTTTATAGTCTATAGACTCAACTTCTAAATAATTCTCTGCATAGAAATTTATAGTTACAAATCCTTTATGAGTATCCAAGCAATTACCATATTCATCCTCTTTCCATTTTTTGTAATTTTTTCTTCTTTTTAAATAAACAGTAGCACAATCCCTTTGATTACAATTACATCTTCCTGAAATAAAAAATTCTTTATCTAATTTATTTGAGAATTTTGGTTTATCATCTATAAGGTTCATGGTTCTTTTGAAAAACTCAAAAAATATAGGTGCTTCATTTAATAAATACATCAATACTCTTTCTTAATTTTATTTATATAAATTCATTTAGCATATATTGCCATTGAATATAAAAAGATTGTAAGAAAAAGATAGGACATATTTTTGTCTTTTTATATAACCCTCTTTAAAAACTCTTCTTTAGTAATTTTCCCTTTTTCATCTTCATAAATAGGAAAATCATCTTCACTTAAATCAACAGATACTTCTATTCCATCAATATAAAATCCTTTAATATAATTAGGAAGCAAAAAATTACCTGTAAATTTATTATTTGAATTAAAATATGAAATATTTAAGATAGGATAGTTATTAAAATGTTTTTTGCAAATATTCTCTAATTCCCATCTTGAAAAGGCTTTTAATAGTTTATAATGAAATGAAAACAATGGATTTTTAAGTTTATGAATTAGTTCTTTTAATTGCCATGTATATTTGAATTCACTTATCATTTTTAAGATATTATTGATACTTTTTTCATAATGCTTATAAATCAAATCTAAATACTTCCCAGATCCAAAATCTTCATCATTCCAAATAGAGTTTTCAATAGGCATATACTTTTGCAAATCATTGTTCCAAGCATATAATTCAAGATTTATGATTAAATCATCGACATATCTTTTTAGTGTTAGTTTAAAATATACACCTGATGAAAATGATGATTTATTTTCTTCATCATATATTTCACTATTTGCATTTATTAAAAAAGAGTCGGAAAGCTGAAATTCTTGTTTAGAAAAAAAATCTTTTTTAATGTATTTATATTTATTTCTCAAATATAACCTTTCTTTAAAATGAATAATTTTATTATACAAGTTAGACAAAAAAGTGTCTTATTTTTCTAATAAGATATACAAAGATTTCATAAGGCTAAAAATGGCAAAAATTGTAAAAGAACAAAACAACACAAAATACAATAGAATCAATCAAATATATGAAATGCTTAAAAACAATGTTCATGGTATGACTATTACTGAATTATCAAATGAACTTGATGTAAGTACAAAAACTATTCAAAGAGATTTGTATGAAGTATTAGCTGACTTTGGAGCTATAAAAGATGGAAGATACTGGAAAATTAATCCAAAGCTTACTGAAGATAATTTAGCTTCAAATGAAAAATTGATTCTTGGAATATTAGATGATATGGCAAAGAATGCAGGCAGCATATTTTATTCAAAAGCCCATAATCTTTTACAACAAGTTACACAACAACTTGAACACCCTATTTTTACAAATATTGATAGTGAAGCACTTGATGAAAACACTCTTCATCGTTTTGAAACTATAGAAAAAGCTATAAAAAATAAAAATGAAATCACATTTAAATATATTAAAAACAAATTTAAAGTAAAACCTTTAAAGTTAGCATTCTTTGATGGTTTTTGGTATCTACTTTGTTTAGATTCAAATGATAAAGATACTTTTAAAAAGTTTCACTTAAAATCGATTAATGACTTAAAAACTACTGCTGCTATATTTGATATTTCAACTCAAATAGAAGAAAAACTGAGATATGCAAACTCTGTTTGGTTTAATTTTGATGAACCCTACTCTGTAAGACTATTTTTATCAAAAGAGATAAAAAAATATTTTGAAAGAAAACCATTAAAAGGTCAAGCTTTAATTGGAGAAGATAAAGATGGATCTATTGAAATAGAAATCAAAATTACAAATGAAATGGAAATTATTCCTTTAATTTTATATTATATTCCATATATTAAAGTTTTAGAGCCACAATGGTTGGCAGATGTTGTTAAGGATAAAGTTCAGGGTTATTTGAAAGAATTATAAACTATTTTGTAAATTTATAATAATTTGATATAATTATACTTAAAATATTACGTAATTTATTAAGGATAATAGTATGGTAACTTATGCAACAAATGAACTTATAGCATCATCTGATTTTTCAAAAAAATTTGGAACTTATTTATCTCAGATAAAAAGCCATCAAGTTGAAAAATTAGCAATTCTAAAAAACAATAAAGTTGAGGCTGTTGTAATATCAAAAGATGAATATGAATATATGCAAGAAACTTTAAAAAAAATAGAGGCAAAAGAACTTTTAACATCAATCAAAAATGGATTAGATGATATAAAGGAAAATAGAACACATTCTATTGATACTTTATGGGATCAACTGTGAATATAAGATATGGTGAAGACTTTTTAAAAGAAGCAAAAAAACTTTCAAAAAAATATAAAAATATAAAATCTGATTTAAAAGAAGCTGTTGATGAAATAGCTTTAAATATGGATTTTGGTACATATTTAGGAAATAATCTTTACAAAAAAAGAGTTAAAAACACATCCATCCCAACAGGCAAAAGTGGTGGCTTCAGAATAATAATTTTTAAACAAATTGAAAATGAAATTGTTTTAATCTCAATTTATTCTAAAACAGAAAAAGAAATTCTAAGTGAAGATGAAATCAGAATACTACTAAATAATTTCTTTAAATAGACATCAAATTGTCCAATTAATTTCATATAATTTTCTCATATTAAATCAAAGGATTTGAATGAGAAAAAAAATAAAAAATTCAACTAATAATCTAACAATCAATGAAGATATTGTATGCCCAAAAGAGTTAAAAGACAAATTTAAACTTTGGATTTTAAGAAGTTTAATTAAACTTAATGGAATAAATGATTTTGTTGGAAAATATGGAAACTTTGATAATGATAATTTAGCTTTATTATTGGGATTAGAAGAATATATTGATAGTGATGATATTGATAAAAAAGAGATATATGATATTCTTAAAAAAGATCTTGTTAGATATGAAAAAAGAGTTAGATTTTCTTCTAATAAAATCCTAATTAACAATATCAAAAAAATCTCAAAACTAACAGGTCTAAATCAAGATGAAGAAAAGATTCTTGAGTTTGTAATTTTATTAAAACAATATGATATTTTAGAAGTTACTACAAACTACTTTGGAAGGGAATTAAATTCAAATCATGTAATTAAAATTTTATCAGTAATATTGGATATTCCTCATGATAGTGTAAAAAAGGCATTAAGTCCGAATTCTATTTTTATTAAATCTTCTCTTATATATTTTTATAAAAGAGTAACTAACTCTTTAGAGGGTAAATTAGAACTGCTTGAAGATGACTTTGCAGACAAAATGCTGCAAGAGATTGATGATATTAAAGACTTGTTTTCAAATATATTAACTTCAACAACAAGTTCAACTTTAAAAATTGATGATTATTCTCATATCAAAGAGAATTTAGATTTAGTGATCCCATATTTAAAAAATGCAAAACTAACAAAAGCTAAAGGTGTAAACATACTTATTTATGGTGAACCTGGAACTGGTAAAAGTGAACTTTGTAAATTATTAGCTAAAAAGACTAATTCAGCTCTTTATGAAGTTTCATACAATGACCAAGATAATGAACCAATTGAAGGTAAAGAAAGATTAAAAGCTTATAAGTGTTCACAATATCTTTTAGCAAAAGAGAACATTATGTTAATGTTTGATGAAATTGAAGATGTATTACATTCAGATAATTATAGACAAAAAAACAAAGCATGGATCAATAAAATGCTTGAAACAAATGAAATACCTACTATTTGGATTACAAATAGTGTTCATAGTATTGATGATGCCATAATTAGAAGATTTGATTTCTCAATTGAACTTACTATACCAAATAAAGAAAGAAGAATTGAGATATTAAAAGACTATACAAATGAATTTTTAAAAGAAGAAAAAGTTTTAGAAATAGCTGAACACAATGATTTATCTCCAGCAATAATTTCAAAAGCATCAAATGTAATTAAAAGTTTAAATATAAATGATAATGATAAATCTCAAGCTTTCACCCTACTTTTAAATAATACACTAAAAGCTCAAGGGTTTAGAGAAATTAAAGAAAAAAAGAAACAACAAGAAAATTCTATCCCAG